>NZ_KV793010.1:7200-25162 GCF_001808325.1 Klebsiella sp. HMSC16C06 | reverse complement strand
GTGGCACCCGCCGGGGGGATGAGAACCCCCGACCAGGGTTCGACAACTGGCAACAGACATTACGCAGTATTGTCAAAGCCAGACTCTTTTTCACACGATTAACAGCGCAGCGAAGATGTTCGCCAACACTATCCCCTCTTCCGCTTTGAGCCACCCGGCATAACGAAAATCATATCGCTCCGGATGGTGTACGTTATGCATTAACGAAAAGTGCTTTGTTACTTGCGTATCGACCGTAATACAATGTAAAAGTGAATGAACGTTCATTCACTTTAGCGCATGACAACACAGAAGGTACCAATGACTAGCAAAACACTGCGACTTATATTTCCTCAATGGCAAGGCGGTAACAATCCTCCCTACTATCTTGGCTCGCAGCTGCTCTCGTTTCTCTCTCCTGAAGCAAAAGGGCCCGTTGAGATCGTTCCTGTTGAGTTACCAACAACAGAGCCATTGCCAGGGATTAATGGCATCACGGCTAAGCCATCCCTCATCAGGCAACTCAATAATGCTGCCGCACTGATTGAAAAACATGATCCCAATAGCATTGTCATTTTAGGCGGAGACTGCCTGGTTTCGCTGGCGCCTTTCGCCCACCTGCTCGATAAGTTCGGAGACAAACTCGGTGTGCTCTGGATTGACTCGCATCCTGACGTGCAGACGGCTGAACAATATCCAAACGCGCATGCCCATGTGCTTGGTGCGCTAATGGGTACGGGTGATAACGATTTAGTTGCCCATGTAAAAACCAAACTTAATCCGTCAAAAATAATGATTGCCGGTATCCACGCGCCACTTCCTTATGAAGCTGAATACCTCACTCGCCATAACATGACGACGCTAGCACCTGAACAGGTTAAAAGCGGTGCAGATGAAGTCCTGGAGTGGATAGCGAAAGAAAAGATTGCGTATCTGGCGATCCATATCGATCTGGACGTACTCGACCCATCTCTGTTCCGCTCCATTCTTTTTGCAAAACCGGGGCGCGGAAAACACGATTTTGGCGACGTTGCTGAAGGCAAACTGACGATTGAGGATGTACTCAATCTGATAGCGGCAGCGACGACAAAAGCAGTCCCCGTTGGCCTGACAATCGCTGAACATTTGCCCTGGGACATGCTGAATCTCAAGAACATGCTCAGTGAATTACCCCTTCTAAAGTAAGACGAAATCCAGGAGCCAGACGACAGAGTTTAGCTCTGGCTCCTTGCATAAAAGCGCGTTAAAGTCTGGACACCGAATTTACCAAGATGCCGATATGTTAAAAAAAACCGAAACCTACCATAAGTTGATTACGGCTGCTGCTGCCTGCTTTGCGGAAAAAGGCTTTAGTGCGACAAGCGTACGTGAAATCTCTACCCGGGCAGGAATTAGTCAAGGAGCAATGTATACGTATTTCAAAAGTAAGGATGAGCTTGTTAAGGCTATTGTACTGGAAGAACAGAACTCCGCGCTGACTGCCCATAATGCGACCTATGCAGGCTCTTATTTTGATCGCCTTTGTGCACAAGTCACGTCCTGTATTAGCGAGATCGGTTACCCTATCACGCATCAACTTTGGGTTGAAATCATGGCTGAGTCTGCGCGTAATCCAGAACTGCGAAAAACGTATATCTCCAGTGATGACATCATGCGGAAAAGCTTCGCGCGGCTCATCCAGGAGGGTATCGCTGCCGGAGAGTTTCGCCGTGATATTAACCTTGAAGAAATCACGATCATTATTTTTGCCCTTATTGACGGTTTAATCGCTCGTCAGGCAATAAACACGACCTTCTCATTCAAGGATGATCTGCCAATGTTTTTTGACGTTATGGCAAAATTGCTTAAATAATACCAGACGGTCATAGTAAAACGATGTATCGAAAAAACCAGAGGTTGCTTATAACAGCCAACGCTCTCAAGCGGCAAACGACTCACACAGTGAGCAATCTTTCACGAGCCTACGCGATTGCGAAGAGTGCGTGAAAAAGTACGGACGCTTTTCACATATGAGTCCGGCAAAAAACCTCTGCCTACCCATCAATCTTCCTCCATCCGCTGATACTCTTCGCTGAGGTAGTCCACCAGCGCCCTGACGGAGGGCAGCAGCCCGCGCCGCGAGGCAAATACTGCATGGATCACTTCCCGCCGCGGCTGCCACTCATCCAGTACCACCTCTAATTCCCCTGACGCCAGCTGATCGCGCACCATTAATAAAGGAAGCTGCACCACGCCGACGCCGGCCATCGCCGCCTCGCGCAGCGCCAGCATATCGGTGGTCACCATTCGCGGCGTGAAATACACCTCCGCCCTTGCCCCCCCGGGCCCGGTAAGCTGCCATTTATGCTGATGCTTGTTCGCCCCCAGGCTGAGTCCCGGCCAGGCGCTCAGCTCGGAAGGCGCCTGCGGGCGTCCGAGCCGGGAAATGAGATCAGGACTGGCCACCAGCCGGTGCCCGCGGTCCGCCAGCACGCGCATCACCAGATCGCTATCCTCGATGGGCCGGGGACGGACGCGGATCGCCACATCAATCCCCTCCCCGACCACATCCACCCGGCGGTTGGTCGCCTCAAGATGCAGCGTTACCCCGGGATAGCGCGCCATAAATCGCGCCAGCATCGGTCCAATATGGACATGCAGCAAGGTGACCGGACAGGTGATCCTGACGCTACCGCGCGGCTCGGCGCGCAGCGTCTCGACCGCCTGCTGCGCCGCCTCGGCCTCTATCAGCATCGCTTTGCAATGCTGATAAAAGGTCTGCCCGACCTCGGTGACCGCGAACTGACGGGTGGTTCGCTGGATCAAACGCACGCCCAGCCGCTCCTCGAGTTGCGCAATGCGGCGGCTGAGCTTGGATTTCGGCTGGTCAAGCGCTCGCCCCGCCGCGGCGAAACCGCCATGGTCTACCACCTGGACAAACCAGGCGAAGTCATTGAGATCCTGCATCCTTCCTCCATTGTTCCATTTTTGGAACAGTATAGGTCATTTTTGCTCACTACCGCATACGTCGTCCCGGATATAAGCTTATTCACATCAGATACCGATACACAGGAGAAAGCCATGAAACAGATTACAGGAGTCTACACCGCGCCTGCGCAGCATTGGGTAGGCGACGGCTTCCCGGTTCGTTCGATGTTTTCTTATCAGACGCACGGCCAGCAACTGAGCCCCTTCTTACTGCTCGACTATGCCGGGCCGTACACCTTCCCGGCGGGCAGCGATAAACGCGGCGTCGGTGAGCATCCGCATCGCGGATTCGAAACCGTCACCATCGTCTACGCCGGTGAAGTAGAGCATCGTGACTCCACCGGACGCGGCGGGGTGATTGGCCCGGGCGACGTGCAGTGGATGACGGCGGGCGCCGGGATCCTGCACGAAGAGTTCCACTCGGAGGCCTTCACCCGCAGCGGCGGCGAGCTGAAGATGATCCAGCTGTGGGTCAACCTGCCCGCCAAAGACAAAATGACGGCCCCCGGCTATCAGAGCATTACCGCCGGGACGATCCCCACCGTCGCGCTGGCGAATGGCGCCGGACAGGTTCGGGTTATTGCCGGCCAGTATGACGACGTCAGCGGCCCGGCCCATACCTTCTCACCACTTAACGTGTGGGATCTGCAGCTGAATCAGGGGCGCGACCTCACGCTGCGCCAGCCGGAAGGCTGGAGTACCGCGCTGGTGGTGCTGGAAGGGGAAGTGATCATCAACGGTTCCGAGTCCGCCCGCGAAGGTCAGCTCGCCGTCCTGAGCCAGACAGGAGACGCCCTGCATCTGGAGGCGACCGCCCAGGCAAAAGTTCTGCTGATGGCCGGCGAACCGCTGCAGGAGCCGATTGTGGGCTATGGCCCCTTTGTCATGAATAACAAAACGCAGATCGCAGAAGCCGTTCGCGATTTTAACAGCGGCCGTTTTGGCCAAATCTAACTGATTGAGGTGAATACTATGTCTACTCCCGCTAACTTTAACGGTGCTCGTCCGGTGATTGATGTTAACGATACCGCCATGCTGTTGATTGACCACCAGAGCGGCCTGTTCCAGACCGTCGGCGATATGCCAATGCCAGAGCTGCGCGCTCGCGCCGCCGCGCTGGCCAAGATGGCGTCGCTTGCCGGGATCCCGGTGATCACCACCGCCTCCGTGCCGCAGGGGCCGAACGGTCCGCTGATCCCGGAGATTCATGAAAACGCGCCGCATGCGAAATACATCGCCCGTAAAGGCGAGATTAACGCCTGGGATAACCCGGAATTCGTCGCCGCGGTGAAAGCGACCGGTCGTAAGACGCTGATTATCGCCGGGACTATCACCAGTGTCTGCATGGCCTTCCCGGCGATTGCCGCTGTCGCCGATGGGTATAAAGTGTTTGCCGTGATTGACGCTTCCGGCACCTACAGCAAAATGGCGCAGGAAATTACCCTGGCTCGCGTGGTACAGGCTGGCGTAGTGCCGATGGATACCGCCGCCGTCGCCTCTGAGCTGCAGCGCACCTGGAATCGCCCGGACGCCGCAGAATGGGCGGAGGTGTACACCAAAGTCTTCCCGGCCTACCAACTGCTGATCGAAAGCTACAGCAAAGCGCAGGACGTGGTGAAGAATAACGAACAGCTGGATTCTCAGCGCTAAAACCCCGCCCCGCTGTACCGCAGCGGGGCATTGTTCATTGCGTGAGCGAACGGTAGAGAAAGAAGAAAATATGCTTGACCGTTTTAACGCAACTCCCTATAGTAGCGCCCCGTTGCCCACCCAAGGTGAGCAGCAAGACAATATGGTGAGGTGTCCGAGTGGCTGAAGGAGCACGCCTGGAAAGTGTGTATACGGCAACGTATCGGGGGTTCGAATCCCCCCCTCACCGCCATATTCAAGATGAGAGCCTGTACGCAAGTACGGGCTCTTTTCTTTTATATTTTCCACTGGGGGGGATGAGAACCCCCGACCGGGATTCGACAACTGGCAACGCCAGTTGGACAGACCGCGAGCCTGCGAGCGGGCTGCCCCGACAAAAACGCCGGGAGCGTTTTTGAACAACGCCTGCGTTGGCCCCGCAGGGGCGAGGCCCATGGATGGGCCGAGTAACGGCGAGCGAAGCGAGTCAATCCCCCCCTCACCGCCATATTTTAAGAAGAGCTCGTACGCATGTACGGGCTTTTTTTTCGCTTGTGGCACCGCAGACATCCCCGGGGTCGGCAGCAATGCCTCCCCCGGCTACCAGACCGTACCCGCCAGGTAGCCCGGCTAAGCGCAGCGCCGCCGGGAGGATGCCCAAAAACAACAAAGCCCGGGCTAGCCCGGGCCTTGCTCACAGTATGACGATTAATAATAGGCTTTCAGCGTCCGCTGGCAGAGAGCCGAGCGCACGCAGTCATCGGTGGTGAAACGCACGATGCCGATCATCTCGTCTTCCTCAAAACGCGCCAGCGCATCACTCAGGCCAGATCTCACACCAGAGGGCAAATCGCACTGGGTGATATCGCCATTGACGATGACCGTCACGTTCTCCCCGAGGCGGGTTAAAAACATCTTCATTTGCGCAGCGGTCACGTTCTGGGCCTCGTCCAGAATCACCACCGCATTTTCAAAGGTACGTCCGCGCATATAGGCGAACGGCGCGATTTCCACCTTGCCGATTTCCGGACGCAGGCAGTACTGCATAAAGGAAGCCCCCAACCTTTTCACCAGCACGTCGTAAACCGGTCGGAAATAGGGCGCGAACTTCTCGGCGATATCTCCCGGTAAGAAGCCAAGATCTTCATCGGCCTGCAGAACGGGACGGGTAACAATAATTCTGTCCACATCCTTATGGATCAGTGCTTCAGCTGCCTTCGCCGCACTGATCCAGGTCTTGCCGCATCCGGCTTCGCCGGTGGCGAAAATCAGCTGTTTATTGTCGATGGCATTCAGATAATGCGCCTGAGCTTCATTGCGCGCCTCAATTGGGGAAGTATCACGGCTGTCCCGCGCCATGCCAATTGCTTCTACGCCACTCATTTGCACAAGCGATGTGACCGATTCTTCTTCACGCTGTTTATGGCTACGTGAATCCCGTCTCAGCACACGTTTTGCTTCACGACGAGCTTTGATCACTGCTTTTTGTCTTCCCATGGATAGCACCTTGCGTTGTAGGTTTACATCACACGCGTCAACATCGACGCGACTATGCGCACGAACGATTGAGGTTTGGCTTCCTTGTAAGCCATTGCTTGCCGGTAGAACTGACAACGAGTCGCGGCTACGCGCACCGCGTACCCTGCCAAGGTGGTAATAATTCGAAGCGGAAGGAGAAAGGGTAAGAAAATCGCTGCCGGAAGCGGGGCTTCCGTGCTGAAGAGTACGGTCTGTGGTTTTACGTTGTCCGGTACGGGACCTTACCATTCGCGATCTCCATAGTGAAACGTCACACTGCCGGGAACTACCGCGTATGTAATAAGTACATCAAAAAAGATTCTTAATGCAACTTATTTTTCACAATGACGCAACAAATAGTTCTTAAGCAAGTGTAGGAGACTATCGGTCATTTGTATTACAGAAATATAACACATGGCAGGAAATATAATAAAAAAGAGAAAAACAGCAGAAAACGCCCTGCCCTCACGGACAGGGTCGGTATCAGGCCTGCAGCAGCGACTCTCCCAGATAGTGTTTTTCATCCACTACGCCGGGTAAAACAAAGAAGTAGCCCCCGCCGATGGGTTTGACGTACTCCTCCAGCGCCTCGCCGTTAAGCCGTTTCTGCACCGTCAGAAAACCCTTTTCCAGATCGTGCTGATAGCAAACGAATAACAGGCCCATATCCAGTTGTCCGGCGTTAGTGACGCCCAGCGAATAGCTGTAGCCGCGGCGCATCATCAGGCTGGACTGGGTTTCCGGCGTGCGAGGATTGGCCAGACGAATATGGCTATCCAGCGCGATCGTTTCGCCGCCAGGATCTTTGCTGTAATCCGGGGTATCGTGTTCGTTTTTCATCCCCAGCGGCGCACCGCTGTGCTTGTCGCGGCCAAAGATCGTCTGCTGCTCTTTCAGCGGCGTCCGATCCCAGAACTCCACGTGAAACTGGATGATGCGCGCCGCCTGATAGCTGCCGCCCACGGTCCAGGCCGGCTCGTCCTGATCGGCTGTCACCCACACGACTTTATCCATCAGCGCGCTGTCGTGGCTCGGCGGGTTAGCGGTGCCGTCCTTGAATCCCAGCAGGTTGATCGGGGTCTCTTTGCCTTTACTGCGCGCCGCGCTGTCGGAGATAAACCCTTCCCGCTTCCAGCGCACACTCAGCAGATCCGGCGTATGTTTGATGACATCGCGCAGGGCGTGGATCACCGTATCCTGAGTATTGGCGCAGATCTGCAGCAGCAGGTCGCCATGGCACAGGGCGGCATCCAGTGAATCGTTGGGGAAGCGGGTCATCGGCTGCAGTTTTTTCGGCGCTTTATCCGCCAGGCCAAAACGCTCATCAAACAGTGAATGGCCAACCGAGACGGTCATGGTCAGGTTATCCGGTGCAATCCACGCCCCTAAGATGCCGGAATCCATCGGCGGCAGCCGGGGATTCGGCGTATCCGGCGCCGGGCCGCCCTGGGTTAAAAAGGCGATACGCTGGGTCAGCAGCCGAAACAGACGCTCGAGGTCAGCTTTATCTGACGCCAGCACATCGAACGCCACCAGCATCATCGAGGCCTGCTGCGGCGTCAGGATGCCCGCCTGATGCGGGCCGTAGAAGGGCTGTTTTTCCTGACGGGCGTCGGGTGTGAGCGTCCCGGGGGAACTTTCTGCTTTTGCCGCATGCGCCACCGGGCAGCCGCCGGTGATGGCCAGCGCGCCGCCAAGCGCGCCGATCCCTTTCAGTAAGCGACGACGTGACGGCTCGTTCACGTCGTGGGGTTTCTGTTGTGCCATCGACTTAGTCCAGACCCAGGATCCCGCGCAGCTGAGCCAGATCTTCCGCCAGGGTGGTGATCGGCCCTTTCAGCGCATTACGGTCAGCGGTGGTCAGCTTATCGTAGGTCTCGAAACCGTCTTTGGTGCGATATTTGCTGAGGATGCTGTCCACTTTCTTAAAGTTGGCGTCCACTTTCGCCAGCAGCGCGCTGTTCTCTTTTTGTAGCTGCGGACGCAGCAGGTCGACGATTTTCTGTGCGCCGTCAATGTTGGCCTGGAAGTCCCACAGGTCGGTGTGGCTGTAACGATCTTCTTCGCCGCTGATCTTGCTGGCTGCGACTTCCTCAATTAATCCTGCCGCCCCGCCCACCACTTTTGACGGCGGGAACGCCAGCTCGCTGATGCGTTTTTGCAGCTCCAGCACATCGCTGTTCAGCTGATCGGCATATTTTCCCATGCCCTTGACGCTGTTATCGCCAAACAGCGCCTTTTCCAGACGGTGGAAACCGGTGAATTTCGGATCTTCCGCTTTTTTCTCGAAGTCGTCTTCGCGGGCGTCGATGCTGCCGTCAAGGTCAGAGAACAGCTCGGCAATCGGCTCAATGCGCTCGTAATGCTGGCGCGTCGGGGCGTACAGCGCTTTCGCTTTTTCGATATCGCCCGCTTTCACCGCGTCGGTAAAGGCTTTGGTGCCGCTGACCAGCTGCGCGGTTTCCGCCGTCACATAGGCCTTATAAGCGGTGATCGCGTCGCCGAGGCTCAACACCGCATCCGCTTTCGCCGCGTCTTTGGTTGCTTCGCCGGTGACAATCAGTTTCCCTTTCGGGTTGGTGAGCAGGCCGCAGGTCATATCATATTCGCCTGGCTGCAGGTTAGCGGTGAGCTTTTGGGTAAAGCCCGGCGCGATGTTCTCACGCTCTTCTACCACCATGACCCCTTTCAGAATTTCCCACTCCAGCGCTTTCTGGCTATGGTTCTGAATAATAAACTGGGTTTTACCCGCTTTAACGGTCACCTGCATCGGCTCGCACTGCTTGTCGTTGACGGTGACTTTGACCTGCGGGATATCCGCAGCCTGAGCACCCAATGCAGAGCTGAGCAGCGCGGCCACGGTCGCCCGCAGCGCATTACGGCGAAAATGAATCATCATGATCATCCCTTTCGGTAAGTAGAGTGTCGCTTATAAGCTCGCAGCGCCCGGTCAGGCAGCCCGCGAGGCAGTGGTATTATTCCGCGGCGGCAGGGCAAACAGCACCAGCGCCGGGATCAGATAAAGCAGATAGACCGCCACTTCGCTAACGCTCGGGGTCTCCTGGTAGCCGAAGATCCCTTCAAGCAGTGTGCCGAACAGCGTATGCGTCGACAGCACGTTGCTCAGATCGAAGGCCGTATCCTGGAACAGGTTCCACAGGCCAGCCTCGTGGAAGGCGCGGATCGCCCCCGCGGCCAGGCCAGCGGCCACCAGCAGAATAAACAGGCTGGTCCATTTGAAGAACACGCCGAGGTTAAGGCGGATACCGCCCCAGTAGAGCAGGAAGCCCAGCACGATTGCCGTGGCCAGGCCCAGCAGCGCCCCCAGCGGCGGCCAGATGCCGACATCCTGCTGGAATGCCGCCAGCAGAAAGAAGACCGACTCCAGCCCCTCACGGGCAACGGCGAAAAAGACCATCATCACCAGCGCCCAGCCATGGTGATTACCGCGCTGCAGCGCCTTGTCCACGGCCTGCTCCAGTTGCTGTTTAACGTTGCGCGAGACATTGCGCATCCAGAAGACCATCCACGTCAGGATCACCACCGCGATGACCGCGACGATCCCCTCGAACAACTCCTGTTCGCGCTGAGGAAATTCCCCGGTGGTTTCGTTGATAAAAATGCCTAAGCCAAGACACAGCGCCGCCGCGAGGATCACGCCAATCCACATCACGCCAATCCAGTTGCCGCGCTGGGTGCGTTTCAGATAGCTGGCGATCAGGCTGACAATCAGCGCCGCCTCAAGGCCTTCGCGTAACATAATGAGAAATGGGACAAACATGCCAATACCCTTAAATGTAAAGCACCGTCAACGAATGCAAAAACAGGTAATATTTATGATAGTGATTATCATTACAATACTCAGAAACACAAGCGAAATGTTTAGAGAATGATGACTATCTGTAAATAAATCGCTGGCAAATAATGACTTACGAAAATATTCGCCTGTTATGAGGGAAAAGAATAAGCAAAGGATTTTTTACGCCAGATATTTACCCGTGGCGGCGGCTATGGCTAAATGGCGGCCTTATTGACCTGCGAAAAGAACAACATGACTGCATTTTTTCATTTCCTGCTGGCGCTGGTGGTGATCCTCGCCCTGGCCTGGCTTGTCAGCTACGACAGACAAAAAATTCGTATTCGTTACATTCTCCAGTTGATTATTATCGAAATAGCGCTCGCCTTCTTTTTCCTGCACGCAGAAAGCGGCCTGTGGCTGGTGAAAAATATCTCCGGCTTTTTTGCTTCACTGTTAGGCTTTGCCGCTGAAGGGACCAATTTCGTCTTTGGCGGCATGAGCGAAAAAGGGTTAGCCTTTATTTTTCTTGGCGTCCTGTGTCCGATTGTGTTTATTTCCGCGCTGATTGGTATTCTTCAGCACTGGCGGATCCTGCCGATTTTCATTCGTGTCATCGGCACCCTGCTGTCGAAGGTAAACGGCATGGGTAAGCTGGAATCTTTCAACGCCGTCAGCTCGCTGATCCTCGGCCAGTCGGAGAACTTCATCGCCTACAAGGGCGTACTGGGCGACCTCTCCTCACGGCGTCTGTTCACCATGGCGGCGACGGCCATGTCGACCGTATCGCTGTCGATTGTCGGCGCCTATATGACCATGCTGGATGCCAAATATGTCGTCGCGGCGCTGATCCTGAATATGTTCAGTACCTTTATCGTGCTGTCGGTGATTAACCCGACGCGGCCGGACAGCGAGCAGGAAATAAAACTCGAGAAGCTGCATGAATCGCAGAGTTTCTTTGAAATGCTCGGGGAATATATTCTGGCCGGCTTTAAAGTGGCGATGATTATTCTGGCGATGCTGATCGGCTTTATCGCCCTGATCAGCGCCATTAACGCGCTGTTCGCTACCCTGTTTGGTCTCAGCTTCCAGCAGATCCTCGGCTACGTCTTTTATCCGCTGGCCTGGCTTATCGGCATCCCGCTGAGCGATGCGCTGAACGCCGGCAGCATCATGGCCACCAAACTGGTCGCTAACGAATTTGTGGCGATGATTGAGCTGCAAAAGATTGCCGCCAGCATGACGCCGCGCGGGCTCGGCATTCTCTCGGTCTTCCTGGTGTCGTTTGCCAACTTTGCCTCGATCGGCATTATCGCCGGGGCGATCAAAGGCCTGAATGAACCGCAGGGCAATATCGTCTCCCGCTTCGGCCTGCGGCTGGTGTATAGCGCCACGCTGGTGAGCCTGCTTTCCGCCAGCTTCGCCGGGCTGGTGCTGTAAGACAAACGGCGGGGCTGCCCCCGCCGTTTACTCAGAACTGCACGCAGACCGGCTGGTCGACACGCATCACCGACTCCTGCGCGAAGCGTGATTTATAGCCCTGGCGCAGGGCTTCAATACCGGCCTCGCTCTGCGCATCGTTGCCATGGATCACCATCAGCGCTTTACTCTGCTCCCGCACCACCTGACCATTCTGGCCAAGCCACTGGCCGCGGGCATCAAACACCGTCAGCCCATCGCGAAAGCGCGGCGTGACGTCGCGGTCGACAAACTGTTGCCACTCTTCAGCAGTGATGTCTTTCCCCGCCGGGCGGCTCAGGCCGAAATAAAGCGTGGTTTGCACCATGGACCGATCCGCCGGGCAGGCGCCGGGCTTCGGCGCGCGGGTCGACGAACTTCCACCCGCCACGCAGCCGCTGAGTAACCCTGCCAGCACCAGCGCCATTGCACCCTGTCTGAACGTCATCTTTGCTATCCTCATTGTTATTAGTCAGGAAATATCAGCGGATTTTCAAATAATTAGCAAGGGTTATAATATTCCGGCCCGGCAACAGACAAAAAAAAGCCCGCCAACGGCGGGCTCGTGAGCGTCAGATGACCTTACTCAGCCGTGGCGCGTACCGGCGGCGGCGTATGATAATGGGCATCCGCTTCGGCGAAGCGCTGCTGCATGCTGGCCGACGGCGCTTTATCCAGCAGGCTAAAGACCACAATCCCCAGGCTACCGAAGATAAAGCCCGGAATAATTTCATACAGGCCCAGCCAGCCAAACTGCTTCCAGATGATCACGGTCAGGGCGCCAATCACCATCCCGGCCAGCGCGCCGTTACGGGTCATGCGCGACCACATCACCGAGAACAGCACCACCGGACCAAAGGCGGCGCCGAAGCCAGCCCAGGCGTAGCTCACCAGTCCCAGCACGCGGTTTTCCGGATTGGCCGCCAGGGCAATCGCCACCAGGGCAACCACCAGCACCATCATACGGCCCACCCACACCAGCTCTTTCTGGCCGGCGTTTTTACGCAGGAAGGCTTTATACAAATCTTCAGTGATTGCGCTGGAGCAGACCAGCAACTGACAGCTCAGGGTGGACATCACCGCCGCCAGAATCGCCGACAACAGGATCCCGGCAATCCACGGGTTAAACAGGATTTGCGCCAGTTCGATAAACACGCGCTCGGCGTTCTGGTTCACCGCGCCCGCCAGGCTCGGGTTGTTATTGAAGTAGGCGATACCAAAGAAGCCGACCGCCACCGCGCCCGCCAGGCACAGGATCATCCAGGTCATACTGATGCGACGAGCATGAACGATACTGTGGTGCGAATCCGCCGCCATAAAGCGCGCCAGAATATGCGGCTGACCGAAATAGCCCAGCCCCCAGCCCATCAGCGAAATAATCGCCACGAAGTTCAGCCCCTTGAGCATGTCGATATTTTCGATGCTCTTTTGCTTAATGACTTCCAGCGAATCCCCAAAGCCGCCGACGGAAATAATCACGATCACCGGGGTGAGGATCAGGGCAAAAATCATCAGGCTGGCCTGCACGGTGTCGGTCCAGCTGACGGCGAGGAAACCGCCGACGAAGGTATAGATAATCGTCGCCGCCGCCCCGGCCCACAGTGCGGTTTCATAACTCATGCCGAAGGTGCTTTCAAACAGACGCGCCCCCGCCACAATTCCCGAGGCGCAATAGATGGTAAAGAACAGCAGAATAACCAGCGCTGAAATAATTCTCAGCACCCGGCTTTTATCTTCAAAACGGCCGGTAAAATAATCGGGCAGCGTCAGGGCGTTATTATTCACCTCGGTATGCACGCGCAGGCGCCCGGCTACCAGCTTCCAGTTAATCCACGCCCCCAGCGTTAAGCCAATGGCAATCCAGCTTTCGGAAATCCCGGAGAGAAAAATGGCGCCCGGCAGGCCCATCAGCAGCCAGCCGCTCATATCCGAGGCGCCGGCGGAAAGCGCGGTCACAAATGGCCCCAGACTCCGCCCCCCGAGAATATAATCATCAAAGTTTTTGGTCGAACGCCAGGCTATAAACCCTATTAAAACCATACCAAAAATATAAACAATAAATGTCACCAGCATCGGTGTGCTAATAGCCATGCAAAGTCTCCAGAATTTTTATCGACAGCATCCCGCTTCGTCGTTTTTTTCCACTACCGGAACGGGGTAATGGTGCGTTGTTTAATTGGGCGACCGTATCCTGACGGAAGCTTCGGTTTTTCACAAATGATTTAACACAGCATTTACACGAAAACCCGACAGCGCAAAACGTCATTTTTTTAGAGGTTGCACTCTCTCACGTTTTTAAAGGTTGCACCAAACAAAAGTGTTAACTCACGCATACAAATACCCTATGAGCACGGGGTTAAAATTCTGCTATTTTAGGCATTATTTTTAACAAATCCGCCATTTCACGGCTTGCGTCACAAGCCACAATTAACAAGGTTGCACAAAGTTGCAACATAGTGGATATTTCCATGCAACCGCATAAGCCTAACGATAAATGACAGGAGTTTTGAGCATGGGCACCACCACCATGGGTGTTAAGCTTGACGACGCAACTCGCGAGCGCATTAAGTCCGCCGCGAGCCGTATTGACCGCACGCCGCACTGGCTGATTAAACAGGCCATCTTCAATTATCTGGAAAAGCTGGAAAACGATGAGACGCTGCCTGAGCTGCCGGCGCTTCTGAACGGCGCCGCCAATGAAAGCGATGAAGCGGGTTCACCGGCGGAAGAGCCGTATCAACCGTTCCTCGAATTTGCCGAGCAGATCCTGCCGCAGTCGGTGAGCCGCGCAGCGATCACCGCCGCCTGGCGTCGCCCGGAAACCGACGCGGTGCCGATGCTGCTGGAACAGGCCCGACTGCCGCAGTCGCTGGGCGAACAGGCGCACAAGCTGGCGTATCAGCTGGCGGAAAAACTGCGCAACCAGAAGACCGCCAGCGGCCGCGCCGGCATGGTGCAGAGTCTGCTGCAGGAGTTCTCCCTCTCCTCACAGGAAGGGGTGGCGCTGATGTGCCTGGCGGAAGCCCTGCTGCGTATTCCGGATAAAGCCACCCGCGATGCGCTGATCCGCGACAAAATCAGCAACGGCAACTGGCAGTCGCACATCGGCCGCAGCCCGTCGTTGTTCGTCAACGCCGCCACCTGGGGGCTGCTGTTTACCGGGAAACTGGTGTCGACCCATAACGAGACCAGCCTCTCCCGCTCCCTGAACCGCATCATCGGTAAGAGCGGCGAACCGCTGATCCGCAAGGGCGTGGATATGGCGATGCGCCTGATGGGCGAGCAGTTCGTCACCGGCGAAACCATCGCCGAAGCGCTGGCTAACGCCCGCAAGCTGGAAGAAAAAGGGTTCCGCTACTCCTACGATATGCTCGGCGAAGCGGCGCTGACCGCCGCCGACGCTCAGGCCTATATGGTCTCTTATCAGCAGGCGATCCACGCCATCGGCAAAGCCTCCAACGGCCGCGGCATTTATGAAGGGCCGGGCATCTCCATTAAGCTCTCCGCGCTGCACCCGCGCTACAGCCGCGCGCAGTATGACCGGGTGATGGAAGAGCTTTACCCGCGTCTGAAATCGCTGACCCTGCTGGCGCGCCAGTACGACATCGGCATCAACATCGACGCCGAAGAGGCCGATCGTCTGGAGATCTCCCTCGATCTGCTGGAAAAACTGTGCTTCGAACCGGAGCTGGCCGGCTGGAACGGCATCGGCTTTGTTATTCAGGCCTACCAGAAGCGCTGTCCGTTTGTTATTGATTACCTGATTGACCTCGCCACCCGCAGCCGCCGTCGCCTGATGATCCGTCTGGTGAAAGGCGCCTACTGGGATAGCGAAATCAAACGCGCGCAGATGGAAGGCCTCGAAGGCTATCCGGTCTATACCCGCAAGGTTTACACCGACGTCTCCTACCTCGCCTGCGCGAAGAAGCTACTGGCGGTGCCGAACCTGATTTACCCGCAGTTCGCTACCCACAACGCCCATACCCTGGCGGCTATCTACCAGCTGGCGGGCCAGAACTACTACCCGGGCCAGTATGAGTTCCAGTGCCTGCACGGCATGGGCGAACCGCTGTACGAGCAGGTGGTGGGCAAAGTCGCCGACGGCAAACTGAACCGGCCGTGCCGGATCTACGCCCCGGTGGGCACCCACGAAACGCTGCTGGCGTATCTGGTGCGCCGTCTGCTGGAAAACGGCGCCAATACCTCTTTCGTCAACCGTATCGCGGACAATACCCTGCCGCTGGACGAGCTGGTGGCCGACCCGGTCAGCGCGGTAGAAAAACTGGCGCAGCAGGAAGGCCAGGCCGGCCTGCCGCATCCGAAAATCCCGCTGCCGCGCGATCTCTACGGCAGCGGCCGCAGCAACTCCGCCGGTCTCGATCTGGCGAACGAGCACCGTCTGGCCTCCCTCTCCTCTTCCCTGCTCAACAGCGCCCTGCATAAATGGCAGGCATTGCCGATGCTGGAGCAGCCAGTGGCCGAAGGCGAGATGCAGCCGGTGGTTAACCCGGCAGAGCCGAAAGATATCGTCGGCTACGTCCGCGAAGCCAGCGACGCCGAAGTGCAGCAGGCGCTGACCAGCGCTATCAACAATGCGCCGATCTGGTTCGCCACCCCGCCGCAGGAGCGCGCCGCCATTCTTGAGCGCGCCGCGGTGCTGATGGAAAGCCAGATGCCCACCCTGATGGGGATCCTGGTGCGCGAGGCGGGTAAAACCTTCAGCAACGCCATCGCCGAAGTACGCGAAGCCGTCGACTTCCTGCACTATTATGCCGGCCAGGTGCGCGACGATTTCGATAATGAAACCCACCGCCCGCTGGGCCCGGTGGTCTGTATCAGCCCGTGGAACTTCCCGCTGGCGATCTTCACCGGCCAGATTGCCGCCGCGCTGGCGGCCGGCAACAGCGTGCTGGCGAAACCAGCCGAGCAGACGCCGCTTATCGCCGCCCAGGGCGTGGCGATTCTGCTGGAGGCCGGCGTGCCGCCGGGCGTTATTCAACTGTTGCCGGGCCGCGGGGAGACCGTGGGCGCCGCGCTAACCTCCGATGAGCGCGTACGCGGCGTGATGTTCACCGGCTCCACCGAAGTGGCGACGCTGCTGCAGCGTAATATTGCCAGCCGCCTCGATCCCCAGGGTCGCCCGACGCCGCTGATCGCCGAAACCGGCGGGATGAACGCGATGATCGTCGACTCGTCGGCGCTGACCGAGCAGGTGGTGATCGACGTCCTGGCTTCCGCGTTCGACAGCGCCGGCCAGCGCTGCTCCGCCCTGCGCGTCCTCTGCCTGCAGGAAGAGGTCGCCGACCATACGTTGACCATGCTGCGCGGCGCCATGAGCGAGTGCCGGATGGGCAATCCGGGCCGGCTGACCACCGATATCGGCCCGGTTATCGATGCGGAAGCGAAAGAGAATATTGAACGCCATATTCAGGCGATGCGCGCCAAAGGACGCACCGTCTACCAGGCGGTGCGCGAGAATAGCGAAGACGCAAGCGAATGGCGCCACGGGACCTTTGTGCCGCCGACGCTTATCGAACTCGATAGCTTCGACGAGCTGAAAAAAGAGGTCTTCGGCCCGGTGCTGCACGTGGTGCGCTATAACCGTAACGAGCTGGACAAACTGGTGGAGCAGATTAACGCCTCTGGCTACGGCCTGACGCTCGGCGTGCATACCCGCATCGACGAGACCATCGCCCAGGTCACCGGCAGCGCGAAGGTGGGCAACCTGTACGTCAACCGCAATATGGTTGGCGCGGTGGTCGGCGTGCAGCCGTTCGGCGGCGAAGGGTTGTCCGGTACCGGTCCGAAAGCCGGCGGCCCGCTGTACCTGTATCGTCTGCTCTCCAGTCGCCCGCAGGACGCGGTTGGCGTGACCTTCGCCCGCCAGGATGCGGAGCGCCCGCTGGACGCCCAGCTGAAAACGCTGCTGGAAAAACCGCTGCAGGCGCTGCAGCAGTGGGCGGCGGGTCGTCCTGAGCTGCAGGCGCTGTGCCAGCAGTACAGCGAGCAGGCGCAAAGCGGCACCCAACGCCTGCTGCCGGGGCCAACCGGCGAGCGCAACACCCTGACGCTGATGCCGCGCGAGCGCGTGCTGTGCGTGGCGGATAATGAACAGGATACGCTGATCCAGCTGGCGGCCGTGTTAGCGGTCGGCTGTGAAGTACTGTGGCCGGACAGCGCCCTGCAGCGCGATCTGGCGAAGAAGCTGCCTCGGGAGGTCAGCGAGCGCATTCGCTTTGCCAAAGCGGAGCAGTTACCTGGCCAGGCCTTCGACGCGGTTATCTACCACGGCGATTCCGACCAGCTGCGCGAGCTGTGCGAGCAGGTGGCGGCGCGCGATGGGGCGATTGTCTCCGTGCAGGGCTTCGCCCGCGGCGAAACCAACCTGCTGCTGGAGCGGCTGTATATCGAGCGCTCGCTGAGCGTTAACACCGCGGCGGCAGGCGGTAACGCCAGCCTGATGACCATCGGCTAAAACAGGCGCCCCCGGTGGCGCTGCGCTTACCGGGGCTACATAACACCGCCAAAGAGTAGCCCGGATAAGGCGCTGTGCGCCGCCATCCGGGAAATCGGCGCTGTGTTCATCCCCGGTGGCGCTGCGCTTACCGGGGCTAC
>NZ_KV793010.1:0-7180 GCF_001808325.1 Klebsiella sp. HMSC16C06 | reverse complement strand
CAACGAGGTAGCCCGGATAAGGCGCTGTGCGCCGTCATCCGGGAAATCGGCGCTGTGATCATCCCCGGTGGCGCTGCGCTTACCGGGGCTACCTGTCTCATGGCACGGGGCGGCCAGTATTGTAGGTCGGGTAAGCGTAGCGCCACCCGACAACATAACAATACAACGAGGTAGCCCGGATAAGGCGCTGTGCGCCGCCATCCAGGAGAGCGGCGCTGTGATCAGCTAATGACAGCCAACGTCAGCTGTGTTTAATTAAGGCTCCCGGACGGGAGCCTTTTTTATGGGAGCAGAACAATGAAACGCACGTTATTTGCCGTGATGGCCCTGCTGGCCAGCGGCGCGGCGCTGGCGGACGAGTGCAGCAACGCCAATACCCAAACCGAAATGAATCAGTGCGCGGCCGCGCAGTATCAGGCGGCCGACAAAAAGCTGAATGACACCTGGCAGCAGGCCCTGCAGCGGGCGGAGGGTAAACAACAAACATTACTGAAGCAGGCGCAGCAGGCATGGATCGCCCTGCGCGACGCCGATTGCGCCTTTCTCGCGTCCGGCGCCGAAGGCGGCAGCATGCAGCCGATGCTGGTAAGCCAGTGCATGACCGATAAGAGCGTGGAGCGGGAGTCTTTCCTCGCCTCGCTGCTGCAGTGCGAGGATGGCGATCAAAGCTGCCCGCTGCCGCCGGCCAATTAACGGACGCGAATGCCTTCGATAATCATCCGCTGGACATTATCGACCGTTTGTTCAAAAAAGGCCGCATCCTGCAGCGTGGCGCCGGTGACCGCCTCCACCTGGGTGGCGAAGTCGGCGTAATGCTGGGTGGTGGCCCAGATCATAAAGATTAAATGCTGCGGATCGACCGGCGCCAGCTTGCCGCGGTCGATCCAGCCGGAGACAATCGCCGATTTCTCATCGACCAGCGCTTTCAGGTCCCCGGTCAGTTCGCCCATCAGCAGCGGCGCCCCCTGCAGCATCTCGAGGCAGAAGAGCTTCGAGGCCTGGGGGTGATCGCGGGACACCTCCAGCTTCAGGCGAATATATTCACGGATCGCCACCAGCGGGCTGATATCCTCACGAAACGCCTTCAGCGGCGCCAGCCAGATGGCGAGGATCTGCTGCAGGACAGCCACATACAGCGCCTCTTTCGAAGGGTAGTAATAGAGCAGATTGGTTTTCGATACCCCGGCGCGCTCAGCCACCTGCTCCAGTCGCGTACCGTGAATACCAAATTGCGAAAATGCCTCCAGCGCGGCGGCCAGGATGGCCTCCTTTTTGGCGCTGACCGCTTGTGAACGTTTGCCGTTTTTCTTCACCGCGCCCTGTGCCATACATCCTCTCCTTCAGTTGACGCCACCAGCATAGCAAAAGCCCCGCGCCGACACGACCCCGTGCACCCTGATTGCGCATGACTGCCGTTTTTTCGTGCACTGATTTTGACCATCCAGTCCACTTTTTTATCGTCCTTTTTAGCAACTCAAAAGTAACACATTAATAACATTAGCATTTATAAAACTGGCATCGCGTTTGCTTTAGCTCTTCTGCGAGGTGGTCCAGGGAGAGGCAGGATGCCGCACCACCGCAACTCCATCTTCCATGACTGCAGAGAGGTAGGTATGAAAATTGGTGTTTTCGTTCCCATTGGCAACAACGGCTGGCTGATTTCCACCCATGCCCCGCAGTATATGCCGACCTTCGAACTGAATAAGGCTATCGTGCAGAAGGCCGAGCACTACCATTTCGACTTCGCGCTCTCCATGATCAAGCTGCGCGGCTTCGGCGGGAAAACTGAATTCTGGGATCACAACCTGGAGTCCTTCACCCTGATGGCCGGCCTGGCGGCGGTGACCTCGAAGATCCAGATCTACGCCACCGCCGCCACCCTGACGCTGCCGCCGGCGATTGTCGCCCGAATGGCCTCCACTATCGACTCCATCTCCGGCGGCCGGTTTGGCGTCAATCTGGTGACCGGCTGGCAAAAACCGGAATATGACCAGATGGGCATGTGGCCGGGAGATGACTATTTCGCCAGCCGCTATGACTATCTCACCGAATACGTTCAGGTGCTCCGTGACCTGTGGGGCACCGGGCGCAGCGATTTCAAAGGTGATTACTTCACCATGAACGACTGCCGGGTCAGCCCGCGCCCTTCGCAGCCGATGAAGGTGATCTGCGCCGGGCAGAGCGATGCCGGTATGGCCTTCTCCGCCCAGCACGCGGACTACAACTTCTGCTTTGGCAAAGGAGTCAACACGCCAACGGCCTTTGCCCCAACCGCCGCACGCATGATGCAGGCGGCGGAAAAAACCGGCCGCGACGTGGGGTCCTATGTGCTGTTTATGGTGATCGCCGACGAAACCGACGAGGCGGCGCGCGCCAAATGGGAACATTACAAAGCGGGCGCCGATGAAGAAGCGCTGGCGTGGCTCACCGAGCAGAGTCAGAAAGACACCCGCTCCGGCAGCGATACCAACGTGCGCCAGATGGCCGACCCCACCTCGGCGGTCAACATTAACATGGGCACCCTTGTCGGATCGTATGCCAGCGTCGCGCGGATGCTCGATGAAGTGGCGAGCGTGCCCGGCACCGACGGCGTGCTGCTGACCTTTGATGATTTTCTTGCCGGCATCGACGCCTTTGGCGAACGCATTCAGCCGCTGATGCGCTGCCGGGACCACATTGCTCCTGTTACCCGTGAGGTGGCCTGATGATTACCCTTCCCGCTCGCCCAGAATCCCTGACCTTCGCGCCGCAGCAGAGCGCGCTGATTGTGGTCGATATGCAGAATGCCTACGCCAGTCAGGGCGGTTATCTGGATCTCGCCGGCTTTGACGTCTCCGCCACCCGGCCGGTTATCGACAATATTAATACCGCCGTCGCCGCCGCCCGCGCCGCGGGTATGCTGATTATCTGGTTCCAGAATGGCTGGGATGACCAGTATATTGAAGCTGGCGGCCCGGGCTCGCCGAACTATCACAAGTCCAACGCGCTGAAAACGATGCGTCAGCGTCCGGAGCTGCAGGGCAAGCTGCTGGCGAAAGGCGGCTGGGATTATCAGCTGGTGGATGAGCTGACGCCGCAGGAAGGCGATATCGTGTTGCCGAAACCGCGTTACAGCGGCTTCTTTAACACCCCGCTCGACAGCATTTTACGCAGCCGCGGCATACGCCACCTGGTGTTCACCGGGATCGCCACCAACGTCTGCGTCGAATCGACGCTGCGCGATGGCTTCTTTCTCGAATACTTCGGCATCGTGCTGGAGGATGCCACCCATCAGGCCGGCCCGGCCTTCGCCCAGCAGGCGGCGCTGTTCAATATTGAAACCTTTTTCGGCTGGGTCAGCGACGTCGAGAGCTTCTGCCACGCGCTGTCCCCCGCCACCCCGCTGTCTTTAGCCAAGGAGAAACGTTATGCCTAAACAGGTGATTATTCCGCCAGGCACCACCACGCCGATTGCCCCCTTTGTTCCGGGAACCCTCGCCGACGGGGTGGTCTACGTCTCGGGCACCCTGCCGTTTGATAAGCAAAACAATGTGGTGCACATCGGCGACCCAAAGGCGCAAACCCGCCACGTGCTGGAGACCATCAAGAGCGTTATCGAAACGGCGGGCGGGAGTATGGCGGATGTGACTTTCAACAGCATCTTTATCACCGACTGGACAAATTACGCCGCGATTAACGAGGTCTACGCCGAGTTCTTCCCCGGCGATAAACCGGCCCGCTTCTGCATTCAGTGCGGACTGGTGAAGCCTGATGCGCTGGTGGAAATCGCCAGCGTCGCCCATATCGGCGCCCCGACATGATGAGGCTCAATATTGCTCCAGCCCCATGGCCCGGCGCGCCGGTGGTGGTCCTCAGCGCCGGTTTAGGCGGCGGCGGCGGCTACTGGCTGGCGCAGCGCGCGGCGCTGGAGGCACAGTATCAGCTGGTGAGTTATGACCATAACGGGACCGGGGAAAACGCCGGCCCGCTGCCCGCCGACTACAGCATGGCGACGATGGCCCAGGAGCTGCTCAGCGCCCTGCAGGCGGCGGGGATCACCCGCTTTGCGCTGGTGGGCCACGCCCTGGGGGCGCTGATTGGCCTGCAGCTGGCGCTCGATCGCCCCGAGGCGGTGAGCGCCCTGGTGCTGGTCAACGGCTGGCTGACGCTGTCGCCACACACCCGCCGCTGCTTCCTGGTGCGCGAGCGTCTACTGCATGCCGGCGGCGCGCAGGCGTGGGTTGAAGCGCAACCGCTGTTTCTCTACCCGGCGGAATGGATGGCCGCGCGCCTGCCGCGCCTCGAAGCGGAAGATGCGCTTGCCATCAGCCATTTTCAGGGCAAAGAGAATCTGCTGAAGCGGCTGCAGGCTCTGAAGCAGGCTGATTTTTCACGCCGTGCGGCGGCCATCGCCTGCCCGACGCTGATTGTCAGCGCCGCTGACGACCTGCTGGTCCCGGCCTCCTGCTCCCGCGTGCTGCAGGCGGCGATCCCCGGCAGCCAGCGTGTGGAGATGCCGTGGGGCGGCCATGCCTGTAACGTCACCGACGCCGATACCTTTAATACCATTTTATGCGACGGGCTGGCCGCTATGCTGCCGGTCGCCAGGGAGATCCGATGAACGACGCGATAAACCACACGGCCTGCGAGACGCTGTTTACCCAGGCCCGGACCCATAACGGCTGGCTCGATAAACCGGTGAGCGACGCGCAACTGCAGGCCGTCTGGGACCTGATGAAAATGGGGCCCACCTCCGCCAACTGTTCGCCGGCGCGCATCGTGTTCGTGCGCAGCGCGGAAGGCAAAGAGAAGCTCCGCCCAACGCTCTCCAGCGGCAATCTGCAGAAAACCATGCAGGCGCCGGTGACCGCCATCGTGGCATGGGATAGCGCCTTCTACGACCGGCTGCCGACCCTGTTTCCCCACGGTGACGCCCGCAGCTGGTTTACCTCCAGCCCGCAGCTGGCGGAAGAGACCGCGTTTCGCAACAGCTCGCTGCAGGCGGCGTACCTGATTTTCGCCTGCCGCGCGCTGGGCCTCGACACCGGGCCGATGTCCGGTTTTGACCGGGAAAAAGTCGACGCGGCGTTTTTTGCCGACAACGGCTGGAAAAGCAACCTGCTGGTGAACATCGGCTATGGCGACCCCGGCAAGCTGTATGGTCGCCTGCCGCGTCTGTCCTTTGATGAAGCCTGCCTGCTGGCATAAGGAGTTGGCGATGGAGTTAGCGGACAAAGCGAGTTTTCGTGACGCCATGGCCCACGTCGGCGCCGCGGTTAACATTATTACCACCGATGGCCCGGCGGGCCGGGCGGGGTTCACCGCCAGCGCGGTCTGCAGCGTTACCGACACGCCGCCGACCCTGCTGGTCTGCCTGAACCGCTCGGCCTCGGTGTGGCCGGTGTTCAGCGAACACCACACGCTGTGCGTCAATACCCTGGCGGCCGGACAGGAGGCTCTGTCGACGCTGTTTGGCGGTAAAACGGCAATGGACGAGCGCTTTGCCGCCGCCGACTGGCAGACCGGCGCCACCGGCTGTCCGCGGCTGGAGGCGGCGCTGGTCAGCTTCGACTGCCGCATCGACCAGCGCGTCAGCGTCGGCACGCACGACATCCTGTTTTGTCACGTCGTGGCCATTACCCGTCACCCGGAGCCCCGGGGACTGATGTGGTTTGACCGCGGTTATCACACGCTTATGCGACCCGCTTGTTAACCTTTAACCCGGGATATCATCATGGCACTCTTCGATTTTCCTCGCTGGAAGTTGACCTCCCCCGCCGCTGAGTCCGGCGTTGTCGCCCCCGATGAACGCTTGTCGGCCGGGCAAACGCTGGTGATGGGCGTGCAGCACGCCGTTGCGATGTTCGGTGCGACGGTGCTGATGCCGTTGTTGATGGGGCTCGACCCCAACCTGTCGATTCTGATGTCGGGCGTCGGCACTCTGCTGTTCTTTGTCGTCACCGGCGGACGGGTGCCGAGCTATCTCGGCTCCAGCGCCGCTTTTGTCGGGGTGGTGATCGCCATTACCGGCTTTAACGGCCAGGGGCTGAACCCTCATCTGAGCGTCGCCCTTGGCGGGATCATCGCCTGCGGGCTGGTTTACACCCTGATTGGTCTGGTGGTGATGAAGATCGGCACCCGCTGGATCGAGCGCCTGATGCCGCCGGTGGTGACCGGCGCGGTGGTGATGGCAATCGGCCTGAACCTGGCGCCGATTGCCGTGCGCAGCGTGTCCGCCAGCGCCTTCGACAGCTGGATGGCGGTGTTGACCGTGCTCTGCATCGGCATAGTCGCGGTATTTACCCGCGGGATGCTGCAGCGTCTGCTGATCCTGGTCGGCCTGATCGTTGCCTGCGCACTGTACGCCCTGCTGGCTAACGGCTTTGGCCTTGGCAAGCCGCTGGACTTCTCCCCCCTCGCCCAGGCGGCGTGGTTCGGGCTGCCGCACTTTACCACCCCATCCTTTAACGGTCAGGCGATGATGTTGATTGCGCCGGTCGCGGTGATCCTGGTAGCCGAGAACCTCGGGCACCTGAAGGCCGTCGCCGGGATGACCGGGCGCAATATGGACCCGTACATGGGGCGCGCCTTCGTCGGCGACGGGCTGGCGACCATGCTCTCCGGCTCGGTGGGCGGCAGCGGGGTCACGACCTATGCGGAGAACATTGGCGTCATGGCGGTAACCAAGGTCTATTCGACGCTGGTCTTTGTCGCCGCCGCGCTGATCGCGATGCTGCTCGGCTTCTCGCCGAAGTTTGGCGCATTAATCCACACCATTCCCGGGCCGGTGATCGGCGGCGCCTCGATCGTGGTCTTTGGCCTGATCGCGGTCGCCGGGGCGCGGATCTGGGTGCAAAACCGCGTCGACCTCAGCCAGAACAGCAATTTGATCATGGTGTCGGTGACCCTGGTGCTGGGCGCTGGCGATTTCGCGCTGTCGCTGGGCGGCTTTACGCTGGGCGGAATTGGTACGGCCACCTTCGGGGCGATCCTGCTGCACGCGCTGCTTCATCGCGGGACGCGCGAGGCGAAGGAGGCCAGGGTAGCGCCGGTGTAAGCCACATTAGCGCGGCGTTGGCGCGTGGGCCTGGGTGGTGTGAGCCTGTAGGCCGGATAAGGCATTTATGCCGCCATCCGGCACCGCCACGGGCACGGAGCCTGACCGCCCGCTGGCGCGGGCCGACTGACCGTCAGGGCTGGA
>NZ_KV793009.1:0-2065 GCF_001808325.1 Klebsiella sp. HMSC16C06 | reverse complement strand
GCATAGAGGCGCCAGCTGAAGTTGAATGGAGTACTGTGGGCAAATGGCGCCGTCGGCCGGCGCAGCCGGCTGCCGTTTTGACAGGTTCTGCCAATCCCTCTCCCCATCCTTGTATCTAACAGTTTGTGGTGATTAGCTACCACCACTGAAGCAGAGTGAGCCGCTCCCTTCCCTGAAGGTCAGAAAATTCGGCACCGCTGAACCTTGATTTGCAGCATATGGCCCTCCGCTTCACCTTTCACGCCAGCACATCAGGTTGAACGGTTACCGGGAGCTCGACTCCGTATGTACAAGGCGAACAGGCGTGACGGTTTATGTGAGAGGAGTTTGACCATGTTTCCAGTCGGCATTGACGTAAGTAAAAACACTCTGGATCTTTGCATGCTTTATGACGGTATCAAAGGACGCATAAAAACCCGTAACATCCAAAATAACAGGCATTCAGTTGAAAATATTCTTCGCTGGCTCAGGCTTCAACACTGCGGTCCGGAAGATGTTCATGTGGTAATGGAAGCTACCGGTGTTTATCACGAACGGCTGGCCACTGAGTTACATGATGCCGGTTTCCGGATTTCTCTGGCCAACCCTCACCGCAGTCGGGAGTTTGCACGTGGCATGGGAATAATGACAAAAACGGATAAGGTGGATGCGTATATGCTGGCCTGTTACGCATTCCTTAAGAAGCCACACCGCTGGGAGCCGCCGGCACCCGAAATCAGATATCTCGGTGCACTCCTGCGACGGCGGGATGTTCTGCTGGGTGATGCCCTGCGTGAGGAGAACAGGCTGGAAAAATACCTGTCGACAGACACACCTGCAGATATTATCAGTTCCTGCAGGCGTATGGCGCAGCTTCTGCGCGAGGAGGTAAGTAATATCGAGCGGCAGATTAAAGCACATATCAAAGCCAGCCCCGCACTGAGGCGTGATTATACACTGCTGACCTCAATTAAATCGGTTGGTCCCCAGCTGGGGATGCATATGCTGGTCGTGCTTCGCAGCCATAACTTTGTATCGGCTGAGCAGGCTGCCGCCTTTCTGGGCGTGGTGCCGATCGAGAAACGCTCAGGCACATCGGTCCGGAGCCGACCGCGGATGTCGAAAATCGGCCCCCCTCAGTTGAGAGCGAAGCTTTACATGTCCGCCCTGTGCGGAAAAATCTACAATAAGCGAATGCGTAATATTTACGATGAGATGTGCCTGCGGGGTAAACCTAAAATGGTGGCCATTGGCGCGCTGATGCGGAAACTGGTGCACTGGTGTTATGGCGTCCTGAAGACCCGAACCGTTTTTAATGACGAAGACCTGAAACCGGTACTGTCAACCTGACTATACCAGGCTGGCATTAAACACAAGGTAACGCTCACTGCAATAAGTGAGCGCAGTCCGTTATGAGCGAAGAGCGGATATTCAGACCGACTGATAGCTGATTTAGAGTTGCCAAAAAGAGCGCTCCTATTCAGTACAAAAAAGATGGTAATGTTTCATAAAATCTCTTAGACCTTGCAGGAATGGTTTTGAAATGAATGGATCTTGTTTGTGTGGAACAATTGAATTTGAACTTACTCATAAACCAGCAGTGTTTTATCGTTGTCATTGCTCGCTTTGCAGAAAGCAGAGCGGTGTGGGTTACAATCTCGCCACACTAGTCAAAGACAGTGAGTTTCGCTGGATTAAAGGGGAAAACTGCATTGCTTCATGGTCTAAGCCAACGGGGTACCGTACAGATTTTTGCAATGTATGTGGCTCAACTGTGCCTAACAGTCTGCGAGACGTACCTTATGTCTGGGTTCCTGTTGGTTTAATTGACGAACGTCTTGAAATGGAATGTGCAGGAGACTTCTGCACTGATGATGCAATGCCCTGGGATGAAACCCGCTCACCTAGTTGTCACGCTGGACCTGTCGAGTCGCTAGCCTCGCTTTTAAAGTACCTGAAACTCAATTCCTGAGCGTCAGCATTTGGCACAAAGCAGACGTTAAAGCCTACAGCATCGGGATGCTTTCGGATGCCGCGTCAGCGGCATGGAGACGCCAGATGAGGTTACATGTGTCTGTGGAGTCAA
>NZ_KV793008.1:1116-4449 GCF_001808325.1 Klebsiella sp. HMSC16C06 | reverse complement strand
CTGCGCTGTCCAGTCGTCGAGCCACACTCCGCCAGGGCAGCTGCTTCGCACCTGCCGGGCTCCGCCGAACCCGCAGGCGGTTTCGGGCCTGACGGCTAGTGTCTGATGTCTGAAGTCAGGGTCAACGGCAGCGCTTGCTGCGACCGTTCCGGCCGCGCCGCTTTCACCGTGCCGGCGATAAAGCTGCCTGCACTCTGCAGGGCAACGCCGTTTCGCGCCCGCGCTCTTCGTCGTTGCGGCGGGTGCCTGCTCCTTCCCCCTGGCGCCGTATCCCCCGTTTGAGTCCATTCGCCTGGGCTGAGACAACCACAGTCGCCATCATCCGTCCAGGGTAAATGGCACGCGGTAAACCGCGCCCTGGACAGCTGCTGTCGCCCGTGCTCGTTTACGCCCTTGCGGCGAACGGCTCTCAAACGGGTGAAGTTAATACCAGGGGGCAGGTTCAGCAGGTCCCCGCACAAAGTCAAAACCGCGGCCCCGGCAACTCAACGGGTGATGTTCTTTAAAAATCAGGAAAAAGAAAAATGCAGGATCCTTCATTGCGAACGTATCGGATCGCATTTCTGGGAAGCAATGCCAGCGGCAATCTGCCGATGTTTACCCGGGTGCAGGCCACGACCGGAAAACGGGCGATAAAAGCGTTTATTGAACGCTGTAAACCCGTCAAAGGCTGGTTTCTGGGCGCACCTGAAGACATTACCGATCAGGTTCAGAAGGAGGAAGAAGAGGCGGGAAGCAAACCGCAGATATGAAAAAAGCAGGGTAAACCCTGCTTCTCCCACGCCGTAAAAATCGCACGAACGGTTTTTCCGGCTTCGTTAACTACCATAAGGAGTCAACTCTATGATCGTTTCTATTTTTTCACCTTCCGCAGGCGCTGTAAAGCCCCGTCGTCACTCGCGCATTCTGCGCGCAGATATCACCGCACCGGAGATTGATCCCGCTCTCAGAGCTTTCGGGCGTCATATCGCCAGAAGTCACCGCAAAGGGCGCGGTGTCCACATCCCCGCGATGAAAAATACCGCCCTCGGGCAGGTACTCCGCACGCTGGAACTGAAACGCGCATTTAACTGATGAGGTGAGCCGCCCCGCGAGGGGCGGCAACTGCAGGAAGGAGAAAACACAATGGCACCGACTATCGCACAGATCATGACGGAAAACACCGCAGGCCAGACCTACCGGGCAACCTATTCACCCGATGACAACAAACTGCGACTTTACGCATCATTACGGCTCGATGAGGAAACGTATTCTCTGATCAACAAAGCCGGCTTTCGCTGGGCGCCCAAACAGGAACTCTTTGTGGCGCCAGCCTGGACGCCGGGGCGGGAGGATGTCCTGCTTTCCCTCGCCGGTGATATCGAGGACGAGGACAGTACCCTGTTTGATCGCCAGGAGCAGCGCGCCGGGCGGTTCAGTGACTACAGTGACCGGCGGGCGGTTGAATCGGAGCAGGCGCTTGCGCATGTTGATTCGCTGGCATCGGCTGTCCCGCTGGGACAGCCGATCCTGGTAGGCCACCACAGCGAGCGCCGCGCGCGCCGGCATGCGCAGAAAATTGAGAACGGCATGAAACGTGCGGTGATGCTGTTCGAGCGCGCGGAATACTGGGAACAGCGCGCGCAGGCCTCTCTGCAACACGCGAAATACAAGGAGCGTCCGGATGTGCGTTACCGCCGTATCAAAAAAATCGAGGCGGAATTACGCAAGTCCCAAAAACACATTGCCCGGTCTGAAAAGTATATGACGATGTGGCGTGCGCAGACGCTCGATCTGAATATGGCGTTACTGGTCAGTAATTATGACCATATTTATGCCAGCTTCACGCTCGACAAATACCCCCGCCCGGCAGAGAAAAGCCAGTATGAGGGTTCGATGTCTCTCCATTCCGCCCTGACTGAGGAGATCATTACTTTTGAACAGGCGCGGGATATTGCGATCCGCTGTCATGAGCGCACGATTAGCCACCAACAGCGCTGGGTTAATCATTACCAGAACCGCCTGGCCTACGAACGCGCGATGCTCAATGAAAACGGAGGCGTTGTCACCCGAACAGAGGAATTTGAACCAGGCGGGCAGGTACTGAGCCGGGGAGAATGGTTAACCATTCTCCGGGTTAACCGGAGTCAGGGGGAGGTGAGTTCAGTCGAAACGCCCTGTTATCGCTTTCTGGGCTACAGCGGCACGATGAAACTCACGCCCGACCGTATCACGGACTACAAAGCCCCGACAGCGGAGGAAGCCAGCGACGCGAAGAAAGCGGCGAAGCGCCCACCGATCGTCAACTATCCGGGCGAAGGGTTCCGGGAAATGACAAAGGCCGAGTGGGCGAAATTACCCGCTGATTATAAAGGCGTGCGGGGTGCTGCAGAAACTGAAACACACGGCGCTTACCGCTTCCGCCGGTGCATGACGCACGGCTGTACGCTCGTGAATGTGTATATCACAGACATGAAAACCGTTGAAATTCCGAAAAAATGACAGGAAGGCTCCCCGGCATCTTGCCGGGGAGGTCAGGGAGTATATTCATGCATCATGACCTTAAACACCGTATTCAGGCGATGCGGGACAAACTGGAGGGGCGCGCCCCTGTCGCTGAAATTCAGGGTAGCTCGCAGCTTTTTGTTACCCCCTCCCCGGAATGTCGCCGGCTGGTTGAGCTGGCTGATGTCCGGGAAACCGATCGCATTCTGGAACCCAGCGCCGGAACGGGCGCTATACTGCAGGCGATCAGGGATGCAGTCCCCCGGGCGAAGTGTGACGCCGTGGAGCTGCACGCCGGATTAGTCAGCCACCTGCAGGCACGTTTCCCGGAGGTCCGGACCTGGTGCGGGGATTTTCTCGAATACCATCCGGATCGCCGGTATACCCGAATCATCATGAATCCGCCGTTTCATCGCGGTGATGATATCCGGCATATCCGGCGGGCATTAACTCTGCTTGAACCTGGCGGGATTCTGACTGGCATATGTCTGGACGGGCCGCGTCAGCAAAAGGCGCTGGAGTCCCTGGCGGACGTCTGGGAGCCATTGCCGCGGGGAACATTCACGTATACCGAGGTAGCGACCGCCATCCTCAGAATAACCGTCTGATGACACATTATGCCGGCGGGGGGATCTGTCCCCGTCTGGCCGCGCCTCGAAAGGCCGCGCGCCTGCGGCGCAGAAAAGCCGGGCCGCGCTGACGCGCCGCCCGCATTTCCTTTCCGCGTCTTCCCTGTTTGCTGCCTGCTGTCTGTCTGCTTCCTCTTCTTCTCCCTGCTGTGATGTCTCTTTTTAACCCTTAAAGGCTTTAAAAGAACACCCATACTGGACACCTTCGGCTCCCGGCCAG
>NZ_KV793008.1:0-116 GCF_001808325.1 Klebsiella sp. HMSC16C06 | reverse complement strand
CCCGGCCAGCTACGCTGTCCGGTCGTCGAGCCACACTCCGCTAACCGCGAAAAGGCGCGGTAAGCTCCGCCGAACCCGCTGCGCGGTTTCGGGCCTGACGGCTAGTGTCTGATGTC
>NZ_KV793007.1:0-123506 GCF_001808325.1 Klebsiella sp. HMSC16C06 | reverse complement strand
CCGTAGCCCTGCTAAGCGCAGCGCGAGCAGGGAAGCCGGTATCTATGCTACAACTTCTTACGCAATAACCGCAGCGCGTTAGCCGTTACCAGCACGGTGGCGCCGGTATCCGCCAGCACCGCCAGCCACAGGCCGGTCAGGCCGAGCAGGGTGGTGACGAGGAAAATCCCCTTCAGCCCTAAGGCTATCGCGATGTTCTGGCGAATATTGGCATGGGTGGCGCGCGCCAGAGAAATCATCTGCGCCAGGCCGGTCAGACGGTTATGGGTCAGCGCGGCGTCGGCCGTCTCCAGCGCCACATCGGTGCCGCTGCCCATGGCGATGCCGATGGTGGCCGCTTTCATCGCCGGGGCGTCGTTGATTCCGTCCCCGATCATCGCCAGCGGCGCATCGGCATTCAGCGCCATGACGGCTTTCACTTTGTCCGCCGGCAGCAGACCGGCGCGGAATTCCAGCCCCAGTTCGCTGGCGATGGCTGCCGCGGCGCGCGGGTTATCCCCGGTAAGGATCACCCCCTGAACCCCCAACTGATGCAGAGCATCCACCGCCTGACGCGCGTCGTCGCGCAGGGTGTCGCGCAGCGCCAGAATACCGAGCAGCGTCTCGCCGCGCATCACCAGCACTACCGTTTGCCCGGCGCTTTCCAGCTGCTGGATCTGCGCCTCATGTTCTGCCGGGGCGGCTTTGCTGGCGGCGCAGATCAAGATGCGGCTGCCGTTCACCTCGGCTTCGATGCCAGAGCCCGCCAGCGCCCGCTGGCCGCTGGCAAGCGGAATACTCAGCTGACGCCGCTGTGCTTCACGGACGATGGCCTGCGCCAGCGGGTGGCTGGAGCCTTGCTCCACCGCCGCCGCCAGCGCCAGCAGCGCGTTGTCGTCAAACTCAGCCGTGGCGATCACCGAAGTCACCTGCGGCTGGCCGACGGTCAGGGTGCCGGTTTTATCGAACGCCACCTGCCGCACCTGGCCCAGCTGTTCCAGCGCCGCGCCGCCTTTGATTAGCGCCCCGCGGCGGGCGGCGACCGCCAGGCCGGAGGTGATGGCCGCCGGCGTGGAGATGACCAGCGCGCACGGACAGCCGATCAGCAGCAGCGTCAGCCCTTTATAAATCCACGGCAGCCAGGCGCTGGCGAAGAACAGCGGTGGGACAATGGCGACCAACAAAGCTACGACCATAATGGCCGGGGTGTAGATCCGGCTGAAGCGATCGATAAAACGCTCGATTGGCGCCCGACGTTCCTCTGCCTCTTCAATCAGCTTCAGGATGCGGTCGATGGCGCTGTCGCCCGGTTCGGATATCACGGTAAGCTGCACCAGGCGATCGACGCTGGTGGCGCCCGCCGCGACTCGTTCCCCGGCCTGACGCTCCACCGGCACCGACTCACCGGTCAGGGCGCTTTCATCAAAGCTGGCAAACGGCGACAGCAGCTGGCCATCCGCCGGCAGACGCCCGCCGGCGGCCACTTCAATCACATCTCCGGGACGCAGGTCGCGCTGGGCGACGATTTCCCGCACGCCGTTGCGCAGACGGATGGCGGTGTCGGGCTTCAGCGCCATCAGCGCGCTCACCCCCTGCCGTGCGCGGCTGGCGGCCCAGCCTTCGAGACGCTCGCCGATCAGGAACAGCAGCAGGACCATCGCCGCTTCCGCAGTGGCGCCGATAAACAGCGCCCCGATGGCGGCGACGCTCATCAGCGTTTCAATGGCAAACCAGCTCCCGCTTTTGATCAGGCGCAGCGCCTGGCGAGCAACCGGCCACAGGCCAACCAGGGTGGTGGCAATAAAGGCCAACTGACCGGCGGGGTGGTTGGCCTGCTCCAGCCCCCAGCTCAGGGCCATCATGATAACCAGCGTCAGTAACGGCAGATTGTCGCGCAGCAGCGACCCTCGGGTTTTCTCTGCTGCGGGAGCATCGGCATCGCGCAGCGTATAGCCCGCCTGGCGGACCGCGTTCTCAACCTGAGCGCGGATATCACCCTCGGCGTTAACCAGCAACTTTTCTGTGGCGAACAGCACCTGGACCTGACTGACGCCGGGTACCTGGCGAACCGCGGTTTCCACCTTGCGGGCGCAGGCGGCGCAGTCCATGCCATCAACCTGCCAGCTATAGCGGGCGTCGTCGAGCGCTTCGGCGGCAGGGGCGGATTCTGTGGCGCAGGCGTGATCTGTACAGCAGCTCTCCGCCGGCGCGGTCGCTGGCCGCATGGTGAATGACGAGAATTGTGGGACTTTTTTATCCTGCGCGTCTGGAGTCGACATGGCACCCTCCGGGAAATGATAATTTTCTCATTAGCCGTAGGATACACTCTGGAGTCGACTCCAGAGTCAAGGACTAAATTACAGGTATAACGCGCGCACGATCAGGAAGTGGCCGGCAAAGTAGAACGCGGCGGCAATGGCGTTATCGGCGCGGAAGCGGCGACGATAGTGGCTCACCAGCCATACGGCATTGCTCAGCAGCAGCAGGGCCGCGCCAGCGAAACCGGACAGCGCGGTGTTGGTGGGGCGGGCAAACCACAGCTCACCGGCCAGCCAGACCATCACCAGCGTCATTCCAATAAAGGTCAGCACCGGCATTTTCATCTCTTCCAGCCGACTCCAGATCACCGCCATCAGCAGGGCGCCGAATACCAGCAGCACCAGCGGCAGCGGCCAGAAGAACGACAGCGTCAGCTGGCTGGCGAACCAGATGGTATACAGCAGATGTGACAGGAAGAAAGCGCCCACCGCGTACATCACCCGCTGGCGCGGCAGCAGGGTCAGGGCGTCGCCGAGCAGCGAGGCGCACAGGCCGGCCAGCACCAGATAGCTGATGGCATTGAACATCGGCGCCTGCCAGGCCAGTAACAGCAACAGAATCAGGGTGACAGGTTTAAATACCCAACGTCGCCAGGCCGGCCCACGATAGGATGCATCGACATAAAGCCATGCGGAGAAACAGACAGCAATAAATGACCAAAGCATAGTAAGTCCCTGTATCTGTTATCATAAAGAAAGTTACGGATGCGTGATGCTACAACTCAGTGTAGTGGTTTGGCGTAGCAGATGACAATGTTATTCCCGACGCAGTATGCTGATTCCTGATATTTTTTATGGGTAACCTTGATGAGTAAAATGCCCCTCTTTTTTGTTCTGGTCGTCGCGGTGATTGTGGTGGCGGCTTCGTTTCGCTATGTCCAGCAGCGCCGTGAGAAACAGGCGAATGACGCCGCGCCGTTGCTACAAAAGCGGGTTATCGTCAGCAATAAACGGGAAAAAGTGATTAACGATCGGCGCTCGAGGCAGCAGACGGTGACGCCCGCAGGCAGTGAGATGCGCTATGAAGCGAGCTTTCGCCCCGAAAACGGTGGGCTGGAGGTGATGTTTCGCCTCGACGCGCCGCAATATCATGCGCTGAGCGTGGGCGATCGCGGGATGTTGAGTTATAAGGGCACAGCGTTCGTGGCGTTTACGCCCGATCCCTGAGCCCTTTTCAGGACTACTTTTTCAGCGTCGCCTTCAGTTTTTTCTGCCAGGCGACGAGCTCAAACACGCCGAAGATAAAAATACGGATTTGCTCAAAGCGGCTCAGCGGCGGCGCCTCTTTCGGCTGCGTCGCCTTGAGCAGCGTCAACTGCAGCCCGTGCATCAGGATCATGAAAATCAGCGCGACGTTGACGAAGATATTCAGCGGCTTCGGGAAGGGCTGAAACAGGTTCAATAACAGAAAGGCCCAGACGCACAGCATCAGCAGGCGGCCTAAATTAATCAGCATGGTGCTCTCCTTGGGCCTCACGTTGGTAAAGACGGTAGGCGACCTGTCCGGCCACTTTTTCACGATACAGCTGCCAGTTAGCTGGCACCGGCGGTAAACCGTTTTCGACTTCGCTTTCGACATACACCAGGGCCTCATCGGCCAGCCAGCCTTGTGTCTCCAGCAGACGTAGCGTCTCCTCCAGCAGCCCCTGACGGAACGGCGGGTCGACGAACACGATCTGGTGCGGTGTCCCCGGCTGACTCAGGAAGCTGAGGGTGTTGGTGGTGATCACCTTGCCGCGATCCGCTTTCAGGGTGGCGAGATTTTTTTGCAACTGCTGGGCTACGCCGCGCTCCATCTCCAGTAGCGTGGTGCTGGCCGCATAGCGGGACAGCGCCTCCAGCCCCAGCGCGCCGCTGCCGGCAAAGCAGTCGAGGCAGTGCGCGTCAACGATGGACGGCGCCAGCCAGTTAAAAAGGGTTTCGCGAACCCGGTCGGTGGTCGGCCGCAGGCCCGGGCTCTCCGGCACCGGTAATTTACGGCCGCGCCATTGCCCACCGATAATGCGGATCTGGCCGCTGCCCGCGTGGTTTGGTTTTTTCATCTCTCTGCTCAAGTCTCAACTTCCGGCCTGCTATTCTAGCGATCGACGGCGGTTGACGAAACCTTAATCCGGGGGCGGTGCTGCGAGTTAAGTTAAGTGATAGACTATCCGACTAATTTCATCATTTTTTCAGCTTCTGATGAAGCTGCGCCATGAATAAAACAGCGAGGAGTGTGGTCGCAAATGGCAAAAGAGAAAAAACGTGGCTTCTTTTCCTGGCTGGGCTTTGGACAGAAAGAACAGGCACAGGAAACCGAGACTGAACAAAAAGTAGAAGAACAACAAGCAGTTGCCGATGAGACGCCGGTAGCGGAAACCCCTGCTGAGCCGAGCGCGCCGAAAGCAGACCCGGAGGCGTTTGCCGAAGATGTCGTCGAAGTGACCGAGACGGTGGTCGAAAGCGAAAAAGCGCACCTCGCGGAGCCTGCCAGCGTGCAGGAAAAAGAGTGGGTGGAAACGCCTGCTCTGACCGATGAAGCGCCTGTTGTTGAACCGGAGCCCGCGGTCAGCGAACCGCCTGAACAGCCTGCGGGGGTTGAGCCGCTGGCGGAAGAGGTGATCGCCGAACCGGTGGTGGCGGAAGCCGTAGCAGAGCAGCCTGTGGCAGACGTTATCGCCGAGCCGCAGGAGACGGAGGTCCCTGAAGAGGACGCCCCGTTAAGCGATGAAGAGCTGGAAGCACTGGCGCTGGCGGCCGAGGCGGCCGAAGAGGCGGCGGTCGTAGTGCCGGAGCCCGAGGACGAGGCGCCGGTGGAAGCGCTGGCTCAGGAGCAGGAAAAACCGACGAAAGAAGGCTTTTTCGCCCGCCTCAAGCGTAGCCTTCTGAAAACCAAAGAAAATCTTGGTTCCGGATTTATCAGCCTGTTCCGCGGCAAGAAGATCGACGATGATCTATTTGAAGAGCTGGAAGAGCAACTGCTGATCGCCGACGTCGGGGTGGAAACCACTCGCAAGATCATTACCAACCTGACGGAAGGCGCCAGCCGTAAGCAACTGCGCGATGCGGAAGCGCTGTACGGCCTGCTGAAAGAAGAGATGGGCGAGATTCTCGCCAAAGTGGATGAGCCGCTGAACGTAGAAGGCAAAACGCCATTTGTTATTTTGATGGTCGGCGTAAACGGGGTGGGGAAAACCACCACCATCGGCAAGCTGGCGCGTCAGTTTGAGCAGCAGGGTAAATCGGTGATGCTGGCGGCGGGGGATACCTTCCGCGCGGCGGCGGTGGAACAGCTGCAGGTCTGGGGTCAGCGTAACAATATCCCGGTGATCGCCCAGCATACCGGCGCGGACTCCGCCTCGGTGATTTTCGACGCCATTCAGGCGGCGAAGGCGCGCCATGTTGACGTACTGATTGCCGACACCGCCGGGCGTCTGCAGAATAAATCGCACCTGATGGAAGAGCTGAAGAAGATTGTCCGGGTGATGAAAAAACTGGACGTCGACGCGCCGCATGAGGTGATGTTAACTATTGACGCCAGCACCGGGCAGAATGCCATTAGCCAGGCCAAACTGTTCCATGAGGCGGTAGGATTGACCGGGATCACCCTGACCAAGCTGGACGGCACCGCCAAAGGCGGCGTGATCTTCTCGGTGGCCGATCAGTTCGGCATTCCGATTCGCTATATTGGCGTCGGCGAGCGTATTGAGGATCTGCGTCCGTTTAATGCGGGCGACTTTATTGAGGCACTTTTTGCCCGAGAGGATTAAGAATGATTCGCTTTGAACAAGTCAGCAAAGCCTATCTCGGTGGGAGACAAGCGCTGCAGGGGGTGACCTTCCCCCTGCATCCGGGCGAGATGGCGTTTCTGACCGGCCATTCCGGCGCAGGGAAGAGTACCCTGCTGAAGCTTATCTGTGGTATCGAACGGCCCAGCGCCGGGAAAATTTTCTTCAGCGGTCATGAAATCAGCCGCCTGAAGAGCCGTGAGGTGCCGTTCCTGCGCCGCCAGATCGGCATGATTTTCCAGGACCACCATTTGCTGATGGATCGTACCGTGTATGACAACGTGGCGATCCCGCTGATTATCGCCGGCGCCAGCGGCGATGACATTCGTCGCCGCGTCTCGGCGGCGCTGGACAAGGTCGGCCTGCTGGACAAAGCGAAGAACTTTCCGATTCAGCTCTCCGGCGGTGAGCAGCAGCGCGTCGGTATAGCCCGCGCGGTGGTCAACAAGCCGGCGGTGCTGCTGGCGGATGAACCGACCGGTAACCTCGACGAGGCGCTCTCGGAGGGGATTTTACGTCTGTTTGAAGAGTTTAACCGCGTTGGGGTGACGGTACTGATGGCGACGCACGATCTGGGGCTTATCTCCAGTCGTCCGTACCGCGTGCTGTCGCTCAGCGACGGCCATCTGCATGGAGGCATTCGGGGTGAATAAGCGCGACGCAATGAACCAGATTCGCCAGTTCGGCAGTAAGTTCGATCGCCTGCGCAACGCGGCGGGCGGCAGCGGCGGCGGGCGCAATGCGCCAAAACGGCCGAAAGCGGCGCCTAACCCGGCCTCGCGTAAGAGTAACGTGTTCAACGAACAGGTGCGCTATGCCTGGCACGGCGCGTTGCAGGATCTCAAAAGCACGCCGCTGGCGACCTTCCTGACGGTGATGGTCATCGCCATTTCGTTGACCCTGCCAAGCGTCTGCTACATGGTCTACAAAAACGTCAGCAGCGCGGCGTCACAGTATTATCCATCGCCGCAGATCACCGTTTATCTGGAAAAAACGCTGGATGACGACGCCGCGGCGCGGGTGGTGGGCCAGCTGCAGGCGGAGCAGGGCGTCGACAAGGTAAACTATTTGTCCCGTGACGAGGCGCTGGGTGAATTCCGTAACTGGTCAGGCTTTGGCGGCGCACTGGATATGCTGGAAGAGAACCCGCTGCCAGCGGTCGCCATCGTGGTGCCGAAGCTGGATTTCCAGAGCACGGAAGCGCTCAATACCCTGCGCGAGCGGGTATCGCGGATCCAGGGGGTGGATGAGGTGCGGATGGACGACAGCTGGTTTGCCCGTCTCTCCTCGCTTACCGGGCTGGTAGGCCGCGTGTCGGCGATGATCGGCGTGCTGATGGTGGCGGCGGTGTTCCTGGTGATCGGCAACAGCGTGCGCCTGAGCATCTTTGCCCGCCGCGATACCATTAACGTGCAGAAGCTGATCGGCGCCACCGACGGCTTTATCCTGCGTCCGTTCCTCTACGGCGGAGCGATGCTGGGCTTCTCCGGCGCGTTTTTATCGCTGATCCTGTCGGAGATTCTGGTGATGCGCCTCTCGTCGGCAGTGACCGAAGTGGCGAAAGTGTTCGGCACCCAGTTTGAGCTGAGCGGCCTGGGCTTCGACGAGTGCCTGTTGATGCTGATTGTCTGCTCGATGATCGGGTGGGTCGCCGCCTGGCTGGCGACAGTGCAACATTTACGTCACTTTACTCCCGATTAAAAAAAGCGTGATATAATCTTTCCCTGCTGCAATGAGTTCCTGTTCGCAGGGAAAGATACCGCAAGCTTGTTCTCCTTTTCCTGCCCTCACTTGTTCATCGTGGTGTCACATTTTGTGCGTAATTTATTCACACCGTTGCATGGAACTTGTGGATAAAATCACTGTCTGATACTAATGTGAGTGATATTCTCGTTGCTCATGAATGCTGGCATGCTTGTTGCCTGATGGGGACAAGAACGCGTCAGAAGATATCAATTGAGAGGATTTGAATGACCAAAGAAATGCAAACTTTAGCTTTAGCCCCCGTTGGTAACCTGGAATCGTACATCCGGGCCGCTAACACTTGGCCGATGCTGTCGGCTGATGAAGAGCGGGAGCTTGCTGAAAAGCTGCATTACCAGGGCGATCTGGAAGCAGCGAAAAAGCTGATTCTGTCTCACCTGCGCTTTGTTGTTCACATTGCTCGTAACTACTCGGGCTATGGCCTGCCGCAGGCGGATCTGATCCAGGAAGGCAATATCGGCCTGATGAAAGCCGTGCGTCGCTTCAACCCGGAAGTGGGTGTGCGCCTGGTCTCCTTCGCCGTGCACTGGATTAAAGCCGAAATTCACGAATACGTGCTGCGTAACTGGCGTATTGTGAAGGTCGCTACCACCAAAGCACAGCGTAAGCTGTTCTTTAACCTGCGTAAAACCAAACAGCGTCTGGGTTGGTTCAACCAGGATGAAGTGGAAATGGTGGCCCGTGAGCTGGGAGTGTCGAGCAAAGACGTCCGCGAGATGGAATCCCGCATGGCGGCCCAGGACATGACCTTCGACATGTCTTCCGACGATGAGTCCGACAGCCAGCCGATGGCGCCGGTCCTGTATCTGCAGGACAAAACGTCTAACTTTGCCGACGGCATCGAAGACGACAACTGGGAAGAGCAGGCGGCGAATAAGCTGACTGACGCGATGCAGGGCCTGGACGAGCGTAGCCAGGACATCATCCGCGCCCGCTGGCTGGACGAAGACAACAAGTCCACGCTTCAGGAACTGGCCGACCGCTACGGCGTCTCCGCAGAGCGTGTGCGTCAGCTGGAAAAGAACGCCATGAAAAAACTGCGTGCCGCTATCGAAGCCTGATACGCCACGCCTGCCTGATACCTGATATCAGGCTCCCCGATAACGCCCCGCCTCAGGTTGGGGCGTTTTGTTTTTCTGCGTCCTCCCGGGGCAGGAGCATCTGCGGGCAGTGCGTCTGCAGGCAGCCGAGTAAGATGCTGAACGCCGGCGCCATCTGCTCTTCGGGCTGGCTGGCGAATCCCATCAGTAATCCTTTCTTCCGCGCCGCCGTCAGGTAGTAGCGCGACAGTGGCCGCACCAGAATGTGGCGCGCATTAGCCTCTTTGGCAATCGCCACATCGTCAGCCTCTGCGGGCAAATTGAGGATCAAATGCAGCCCGGCATTATCGCTGAAGTCAGACAGGGCGTACGGCATACAGTGCCGCTGGATAAGCTCAGTTAAAAAGGCGCGGCGACGGCTGTAGAGCAACCGCATACGGCGGATATGGGCCGAATAGTGGCCGGCGGTAATAAACTCCGCCAGCGCCATCTGGATCAGCGAATGGCCGCCGCGGTAAAGCTCGGCATGGGCGTGCTTCAGATCGCTGACCAGCGGACGGGGGAGCACCACGTAGCCCAGGCGCAGGCCGGGATAGAGCGTTTTGCTGAAGGTGCCGATATAGACCACCGGGGCATCGGGGACCAGACCCTGCAGGGCGGGGATCGGCTGGCCGGAAAAGCGAAACTCACTGTCATAATCATCTTCGACGATCCAGCTCCCCTGCTGACGGGCGAGCGCCAGCAGTCGCTGGCGGCGCTCAAGGCTCATCACCGCGCCCAGCGGGTACTGGTGGGAAGGCGTAACGAAGATGAGCCTCGGCGCGTCGTCAACCGTTTCCGGCGGGCACAGGCCGTTGGCATCGACGGTCAGGGGTTCCACCCGAACGTCGTTCATCGCCAGCACGTGGCGGATCCCCCAATAGGAAGGCTCCTCCACCCACGCCAGATCGCCGTTATCACACAGCATGCGGGTGACCAGATCGATCGCCTGGTGGATCCCCTCGGTGATAAGAATTTGATCTGCCTGACAGTGGACGCCGCGCGACACGCGCAGATAATCCACCAGCGCCTGCTGCAGTTCCGGGGTGCCACCGTTGCAGCTATAGCTGAGCCGCTCCGGCTTGGGCCGACGGCTGATACGGGCCTGGATCTTACTGAACAGCGGATGGGGAAAGGCGTTAACGTCCGGCACGCCGGGTATAAACGCCCCCCACTGGCGCGGGCTGGCGCTGACCTGGCCGAGCAGATGTTGGCCTCGGCGTGAAAGATGCACCGTTGGTGCCGCGATACTGCTGTTTTCTTGCTGACCTTTAGCCGTCAATGAGCTCTCAGGGGCGGTTTGGGCAACGAATGTTCCACTTCCCCGGCGGGAAACCACATATCCTTCCGCCAGTAATTGTTCATAAGTTGTTAATATGGTGTTTCTTGATACGCCGAGTTCACCCGCCAGATCGCGCGACGGCGGCAGGCGGCTTTGCGGCGCCAGTGAACCATCGAGGATCGCGCGGCGCAGCGCGTTATATAAGCGTTTGTGCAGAAGAGGATCCCGCTCTTCCTGCAGACGGACCAGTACCAGGTCACCCACCAGCGAACGCAATTGGATCCCTCAGATATTCGAAATTGGTACTCGATTATAGGGCCAACTCCTGTGTAAATAAACGACATCGTTTCTAATTTGTTGCGATAACGTGACATACACGACAGGAGATTCGCAGGTGAAAAGCTCAGAACTGAATCAACGTCGCCAGCAGGCGACGCCGCGCGGCGTAGGCGTAATGTGTAACTACTTTGTCGAGAAGGCGGAAAACGCCACGCTGTGGGATATCGAAGGCAATGAGGTGATCGATTTCGCCGCCGGGATCGCCGTGTTAAATACCGGCCACCGTCATCCGAAAGTGGTCGCCGCGGTCGCCGATCAGCTGCAGGCGTTCACCCACACCGCCTATCAGATTGTGCCGTACGAAAGTTATGTTTCGCTGGCGGAGCGTATCAACGATCTGGCGCCAATTGACGGGCCGGCAAAAACGGCTTTCTTCACCACCGGCGCGGAAGCGGTTGAGAACGCAGTGAAAATTGCCCGCGCTTACACCGGCCGCCCGGGGCTGATTACTTTCGGCGGCGGCTTCCACGGCCGTACCTTTATGACCATGGCCCTCACCGGTAAGGTCGCGCCCTACAAAATCGGCTTCGGGCCCTTCCCGGGCTCGGTGTATCACGGTGTCTACCCGAATGCGGCGCACGGCGTGACCACCGCGGATGCGCTGAAAAGCCTGGAGCGCATTTTCAAAGCGGATATTGCGCCGGACCAGGTAGCGGCCATCATCCTCGAGCCGATCCAGGGGGAAGGCGGCTTTAACGTCGCGCCGGCCGATTTTATGCAGGCGCTGCGCGATCTGTGCGATACCCACGGTATTCTGCTGATCGCTGATGAAGTGCAGACCGGTTTCGCCCGCACCGGCAAGCTGTTCGCTATGCAGCACTATCAGGTGAAACCGGATCTGATGACGATGGCGAAAAGCCTCGCCGGCGGTTTCCCGCTGTCGGGCGTTGTCGGTCGCGCCGAGGTGATGGATGCGCCAGCCCCAGGCGGGCTGGGCGGAACCTATGCCGGTAACCCGCTGGCGGTGGCCGCGGCGCACGCGGTGCTGGATGTCATTGCCGAAGAGCAGCTGTGTCAACGGGCTGAACAGCTGGGTAGCCATCTGCAGGAGGTGCTCAACCAGGCGCGCGCCACCTGCCCGGCGATCGTGGATGTCCGTGGCCGGGGGTCGATGGTGGCGGTGGAGTTTAACGATCCGCAAACTGGCGAGCCGTCGCCGGAGTTCACCCGCCAGGTGCAACAGAAAGCGCAGGAAAACGGCCTGCTGCTGCTGAGCTGTGGCGTCTACGGCAACGTGATCCGCTTCCTGTATCCGTTGACTATCCCCGACGCCCAGTTCTCGAAAGCGCTGGATATTCTGGCGCGCATCCTGAAGAGCTAACGTCTCCCCGGCGGGCTGCGGCGGCACGGAAGCCGAACAGAAACAGGACACCGCAGCCAGCTGTTCATGCTCAGCGTGAGTGGTTTATCACCCTGATATCACCTTTTTTCCGGCGGTAAAAACCGCCGGAGTAAAACGGAAAGTATTATGTCTGAAAACTCCACCTTTTCTCCCGTCCTCACCGGCCGGGAACGTACGGCTGTCCCTACAAAATCTCTGAGCTTCATCGAAGGGGTATCGATGATTGTCGGTACCAATATCGGTGCGGGTGTCCTCTCTATCGCCTATGCGTCGAGCAAAGCGGGCTTCTTACCGCTGCTGTTCTGGCTGGTGCTGGTGGGCAGCCTGACGACGGTGACTATGCTCTATGTCGCGGAATCCACGCTCCGCACCCGTAAACATCTGCAGCTCAGTGGTTTATCGAAGCGCTACGTCGGCGGTTTTGGCGCGCTGATGATGTTCCTCTCCGTTTGCGTTAACAGCGTCGGCGCATTGACGGCTTATATGACCGGCAGCGGCAAGCTGTTGCACTCGTTGTTTGGCATCTCGCCGGCGCTGGGCAGCGTGCTGTTTTTCGTCCCGGCGGCAGGGGTGCTCTACCTGGGCCTGAAGGCGATCGGCCGCGGCGAGAAATTTATCAGCATCGGCATGGTGGTGATGATCTCGGTGCTGGTGATTGCCACGCTGTTGAAAGAGACCACCCGCGTGGGCTATCTGCTCGACGGCAACTGGCTGTATATGGTTCCGGTCTTCAACGTCGTGGCATTCTGCTTCTCGGCACAGTATATCGTGCCGGAGATGGCGCGGGGCTTCGCCGACAAACCGGAAAAATTGCCCAGGGCCATTATGGTCGGTATGGCTTTGACCTTTGCCCTGCTGGCGCTGGTGCCGCTATCGGTTATCTCGCTTAATGGCCTGGACAATATCTCGGATGTGGCCACCATCTCCTGGGGCCGGGCGCTTGGCGAATGGGCGTTCTTCTCGGCCAACCTGTTTGCGCTGTGCGCCATGCTGACCTCTTACTGGGGGCTGGGCGGAAGCTTTCTGACCAATATCTTCGATCAGTTCCGCCTGGGGAATGACGAACAGCCCGCCCGTCGCCTGATGGTGCTGCTGGTGGTGGCGATCCCGCCGTTCGTGCTGGCCTATAGCGGCATGGTTTCTTTCGTCAACGCGCTCTATTTTGCCGGAGTGTTCAGCGGCGTCATTTTATCAATTATGCCGATCCTGATGCTGAAGGGCGCCCGCCAGCGTGGCGACCTGACCCCAGGCTGGACCTGTCCGGCCTGGATGACCCATCCGCTTATCCAATGCTTCATTGTGTTGTTGTATCTTTGCAGCGCCGTCTACGCGATAGCGTCCGCGGTAGGCTACCTGCCCGCTGGCTGGTAATCAGGGCCTGTTTTGCACCGCGTCCGGTTCATGCTGGCGCGGTTTTTTTATTTGTCACTTATCTGTTACATAGCCCGCAATTTAGTCGTTTCAAATTCCTCAGAATGACGGTATGTTTAGCATAGTGTGCTGCAAAAGCGCGAGCAGCCCCCGGTGGATTAGCTATCATATGCTTTTCCTATCGATATAAACAAAATAATGCGCTAACAAACAACATCACAACAAATGCAAAAACCATAATAATGGGGAGCCTCAGGATGAATATGAAGGGTAAAGCGTTACTGGCAGGATGTATTGCCTTAGTTATGAGCAGCGCGGCGCTGGCGGAAGATATCAAAATCGCGGTCGTCGGGGCGATGTCCGGCCCGGTGGCTCAGTACGGCGACCAGGAGTTTACCGGCGCCGAGCAGGCGGTAGCGGATATCAACGCCAAGGGCGGCATCAAGGGCAATAAGCTGCAGATCGTCAAATATGATGACGCTTGCGACCCGAAACAGGCGGTAGCGGTCGCCAACAAAGTGGTCAACGACGGCATCAAGTACGTTATTGGCCATCTGTGCTCCTCTTCCACTCAGCCGGCGTCTGACATCTATGAAGACGAAGGCATTCTGATGATCACGCCGGCAGCGACTGCACCGGAGCTGACCGCGCGCGGCTATAAGCTGATCCTGCGCACCACCGGCCTGGACTCCGATCAGGGACCCACCGCAGCGAAATACATTCTCGACAAAGTGAAGCCGCAGCGTATCGCTGTGGTACATGATAAACAGCAGTACGGTGAAGGTTTGGCCCGTGCGGTGCAGGATGGCCTGAAAAAAGGCGGGGCGAACGTGGTCTTCTTCGACGGCATCACCGCCGGTGAGAAAGATTTCTCCACCCTGGTGGCGCGCCTGAAGAAAGAGAATATCGATTTCGTTTACTACGGTGGCTACCACCCGGAAATGGGCCAGATCCTGCGTCAGGCCCGTGCTGCCGGTCTGAAAACCCAGTTTATGGGCCCGGAAGGCGTAGCGAACGTCTCCCTGTCTAACATCGCCGGCGAGTCGGCGGAAGGCCTGCTGGTGACCAAGCCGAAGAACTACGACCAGGTGCCGGCGAACAAACCGATCGTGGATGCGATCAAGGCGAAGAAACAGGATCCGAGCGGCGCCTTCGTGTGGACCACCTACGCGGCGCTGCAGTCGCTGCAGGCGGGCCTGAATCAGTCTGACGATCCGGCGGAAATCGCTAAATACCTGAAAGGCGCGACGGTAGACACCGTGATGGGCCCGCTGTCGTGGGATCAGAAAGGCGACCTGAAAGGGTTCGAGTTCGGGGTCTTTACCTGGCATGCTAACGGTACGGCGACCGACGCCAAATAATTTAACCGGCGCCTTTCACGCTGCAAATGCGTTGTCTGCGGCCCTCAACCCCGGTCACTTACTGATGTAAGCTCCCGGGGATTTCGGGTCTTGACGCCTTTTTGCAACGCGAAATGCTGGGTTAAATGGGTGGGGGCCTTTCACGCCGCAGCTTTGTTGGCCGGATAAATGCTATCCGGCCTTCTCTTACCAGCCGCCACCGCCGCCGCCGCCGGAACCGCCTCCTGACGATCCGCCGCCGGAAGAGCCGGAACCGCTATAGCCCGACCCTGAAGAGCCACCTTCTGAACGCCGCACCGGTTTCTCACTGGCTGCGGAATGACAGCTCTGGTAGAAATGATGCATGTCCCGCCAGTCCGTCTGCTGTAACACTTCCGACATCGCGCCGGTGCTGCTTAAGTATCGGGCAAAAGTGTTCGCCAGGGTCTTTCCTACGCCGAGCGCCAGAGCGACCGGCAGCAGGCTTTCAAAGTGCGTGACCATCTGGTCAGGTTGTTAAAGTGTCTGATAACGCTTCTCTTCGGCTGTTTTAATATACAGCTTCAATCCCTTGGCGACGGCCAGATCGTTTAACCCCTTCTGCGTATAGCGTGGCGTTTTCCAGGCGACGAGCGCGCACAATGCGATGGCTGTCAGCAAGGCGCCCAGGTATCCGGCAGGAAGTTGGGTGATGGGTAACATGCCGAGCAGGAAAACGCCTCCCGCCACGGTGGCGAAAGGGCTAAATACCAGCGCCATCAGGATCATAACTGGTCCTAAACTACGCAGTGTTTTCATCGGGTTGCGTAAAAACTTCAGGCACAAGTACGTCATTACCCCGCCGACCGATACAAACAGCAGACTGGGAACGGTGAGCGCCGCTGCCGCCGGGCTAAATCCGATGCCGCAAACGATCGGAACCAGCAGAGCAATATAAATACAATGACGCAGCGGTTTACCCCATGTCCGGCATAGCTGCGGTTTCTGCTCTTCACAACTTTTTTCCAGCCACCTGCGCGCGTTTTGCATCAACGTTTGATGGGGCGTACTGAGATTAATGTTCTTACGTTTAGCGCTGAAAAGCAGGCTCATCAGCTGCTTCTCTATGGGATTCAGCGGCTTATGCTTTTCGTCTGGCTGGCGGGAAAGCCACTGCTCATCAACAGGGGATGAAGACCATGCGCCTTTGGTCTGGTTTTTTTTCCTCGTCAATGTGATGGCTCGTTTGGCTACCAGCCCCAGCAAATCGCTACTGAATGCCACATCGTCATACTTACATTGCGTAATAAAGCGCAGATAGCCTGGCGACATTGCGGCGGGCAGCGAAAATTGCGGCGTCACCGGCGGCATTTTTAAACCCGTCGCTGTGACGTTTTTGCGCCACCACAGCCCGTAATAACCAACAAGCAGTAGTAGGGGAAGCCAGATAACGCTGGTGGCCAGCGTCGGCACCAGTAAATGGACCAACGGCCAAACCGCTTCGGGGGCGATGGCATTTGCCAGAATGGCGCGGGGCCAGGTATAGACCACGGTCAGCCCTTCGCCGGCGGCAAGGGGGCGCGACGTTTGTATGCTGCCATCAGGCAGGATGATCGCATGGTGATCTTTCGCCCCCGGACGACCGGTGTAAACATCAATGGTGCGCAACCTTGCATCTCTGCCATCCGCATTCAACTGCCCGGCGGCGTCAGGCAGTGCAAGCTGGAAACGGGCTTTTCCGATTGGCCAGCTCCAGTCGTTGCCTGTCACGTTCCAGTAAAGCTCATCCCAGTCGGGGAAGCGGCTGAAATGGTGGCTAACCTGATAGCGAATTTCATAGTTATAAATACCTGGCTTCAGGATGCGATCGGCGCTGCCAATGCGCACGGTCAGCGTTTTTGTCGTGCGATCGAGGCTGTAGGGTTCCGGGAGTCCATTGCGCGAGACCGATTTGATGGCGTAATCAACGCTAAAAATTTTGCCGTCCTGTCGGTGCCAGTTGAGAGGCAGCGTGCGGAAAATCCCCCGACGGATCTCCTTTTCCAGGGCTAGCACGGTGATATTTTCCCGCATCTCCATGCTGCCATTTGGCTGAAAACGCGCCAGGGAATCGAAAAAGAGAATATGTTCATACGCGGGGACCCGGCGGGCATTAGCCGGGGGTGGCGAGGCATCGGTGATAGCTTTATCGTCGCTGACGGCTGAACCAGGGCTGCTCAACAGCAGCAGCAACAGGCCAATACTGCGCAGTATCCGCATGGACCAGGTGGACATGGGTCACTCCATCCGTGGCAATTTGGCTTCTTCAGGGGACTCCAGTTCAAAGAAAAGTTCCGCCCTGAAGCTAAACAGGCGGGCCAGCAGCAGGCTGGGAAAAGACTCCACCAGAATATTAAACTCGCGGACCGTGGCGTTGAAGTAACGGCGGGCCATCTGCAGCTGTTCTTCTATTTCGCTAAGGGATTGCTGCAGCGAGAGGAAGTTTTCGCTGGCTTTGAGTTCCGGATAGGCTTCCGCCAGGGCGAATATACGGCTCAACGTTCCGGCATATTGCTGCTCGCTGTCGGCCACCTGTTGGGGATTGCCGATCAGGACGCTGCGCTGGCGGCCAATCTCTTCCAGCAGCTCTTTTTCGTGCTGCGCATAGCGTTTGACCAGACTGAACAGATTGGGCGCCAGATCGTGACGGCGCTTGAGCTGGACGGCAATGCCACTCCAGGCTTCATCTTTGAAACGGCGTAGAGAGATAAAACGGTTATAAGTGAAGATCGCCCAGATAAGGATCACGGCGACAATAGCCAGTCCGATATACATTTCCATATGTTTATTCCATGTTGACTGCTGATGATCGCGTTGCGCTGAATACTTTCTGCGCAATTTTACGCGTCAGCGAATCTTACCTCACGTGAAGCACAGGGGAAACGTGCACTTGCGAGTTAAATTCTGAAATATCATGTGGGCCTTTGCCCTGGCGAATATCTGACAGGCCAATCCGCAGCTTCGCGTTCGGGGCACCATGGCATTATCGTCGCAGTATGAAATAAACAAGCCCAGCCGTTTACCCACAGCTGGGCTTTATTCCGTTGCCGGGAGGCAACAAACAAGCGCTGTTTTACCCAACGAACGCTTTTCTTAATGCTTTTCCCAACCGGTCTGCTGGGCGCTAAAGCCGAGCGCCTGCATAAATGCGGCCATCACGCCGCGGTCCTCCACCCCTTGGTCGGCGACGCGCCAGCTATTGATGGCCGGGTTATCACGCAACGTCTCTTCCACTAAGTATTGCCCGACGCCGCGGCGGCGGGTCACTTCACGCACGCACAGATCGCTGAGCTCGGCTTCGACGCCGCGCAGGGTGACGCGCACGGCGCCCAGCAGGCGTTCGTTAAAGCGGGCGGCGTAGAGACGATGATTCTCGTCCAGGGTTAGGGTCGACAGATCCTGCGACGGCCAGATTTTCCCCAGGTCGATGCGATCCTGATCGCTGAAGTGCTGTAAACGGATAATGGTCAGTTTCATGGGCGGCAAATCCAGTGCAAAACAGAGGCGCCAGTGTACCCAAAATTGCTGTCTGGCGGAGCGCTGTTTTTTGCGCGTACATCAGGGGATTCGTTTTCCTGACGTTGTCAGGGTAGCGCAATCCGTCATGGATCGAAAAATAAGCAGAATTTTAACCTAATGCGCAGCGTTTTATTCCGCCTTATGTATCGTTATTTTATGCTGCAGGATGGACTTTTTTTTGTTTATCTTCACCAAAATACAGAATATTATCTTTGCTTAATCGACTGAAAAATAGAGATTTTAATCTGTTTTTTAGTGAAAAGCTGCGCTAAACCATTAAACTCAATGGTAAAAATGGCGTTGTTTAATAAAAGCACAGAATGCTTTTTAACCATAAAAATACAAAACATTTACACCACATCACGAACGGGGTTCTGCAGCATGAAAAGGAACGCGAAAACCATCGTCGCGGGCATTGTCGCATTAGCGATGTCGCACGCGGCGATGGCCAAGGATATTAAGGTCGCCGTGGTCGGCGCGATGTCGGGTCCGGTGGCCCAGTGGGGCGACATGGAGTTCAATGGCGCGCGTCAGGCGATTAAAGACATCAACGCCAGCGGCGGTATTAAGGGTGACAAGCTGGTGGCCGTCGAATATGACGACGCCTGCGATCCGAAGCAAGCGGTCGCGGTGGCCAACAAAATCGTCAACGACGGCATTCAGTACGTTATCGGCCACCTCTGCTCCTCTTCCACCCAGCCGGCTTCCGACATCTATGAGGATGAAGGCATCCTGATGATCTCCCCCGGGGCGACCAATCCGGAGCTGACCCAGCGCGGTTATCAGTACATCATGCGTACCGCCGGCCTCGACTCCTCGCAGGGGCCGACCGCGGCGAAATATATCGTCGAGAAAGTGAAACCGCAGCGTATCGCCATCATTCATGACAAGCAGCAGTACGGCGAAGGGCTGGCGCGTTCGGTGCAGGACAACCTGAAGAAAGCCGGGGCCAATATCGTCTTCTTCGACGGCATCACCGCGGGGGAAAAAGATTTCTCCGCCCTGCTGGCGCGCCTGAAGAAAGAGAACATTGACTTCGTCTACTACGGCGGCTACTACCCGGAAATGGGCCAGATGCTGCGCCAGGCGCGCTCCGTCGGGCTGAAAACCGTGTTTATGGGGCCGGAAGGGGTCGGCAACGCCTCGCTGTCCAATATCGCGGGCGCCGCGGCGGAAGGCATGCTGGTGACAATGCCAAAACGCTACGATCAGGACCCTGCCAATAGCGCCATCGTCAACGCGCTGAAAGCGGAGAAGAAAGATCCGAGCGGGCCGTACGTCTGGATCACCTATGCCGCCGTTCAGTCGCTGGCGCAGGCGATGGACAGAACCGGCAGCCAGCAGCCGCTGGATTTAATCAAAGATTTGAAAGCGCACGGGGCGAAAACCGTGATTGGGCCGCTGACCTGGGATGAAAAAGGCGATCTGAAGGGATTTGAGTTTGGTGTCTTCCAGTGGCACGCCGACGGCTCTTCGAGCGCGGCGAAATAAGCGCTGAAGACGAGTTATCCCTCCGCCCGCGAACCGCGGGCGGTTTGAAAAAGGTTACCTTATGTCCGAGCAGTTTCTCTATTTTCTGCAGCAGATGTTTAACGGCGTCACGCTGGGCAGTACCTATGCGCTGATCGCCATCGGCTACACGATGGTGTATGGCATTATTGGCATGATCAACTTCGCCCACGGCGAGGTCTACATGATTGGTAGCTATGTCTCCTTCATGATCATCGCCGCGCTGATGATGATGGGCATCGACACCAGCTGGCTGCTGGTCGCCGCCGGATTCGTGGGCGCCATTGTGATTGCCAGCGCCTACGGCTGGAGTATCGAGCGCGTTGCCTATCGGCCGGTGCGTAACTCCAAGCGCCTGATTGCGCTGATCTCCGCTATCGGGATGTCTATCTTCCTGCAGAACTACGTCAGCCTGACCCAGGGGTCGCGCGACGTGGCGCTGCCAAGCCTGTTTAACGGCCAGTGGATCGTCGGCCACAGCGACAGCTTCTCCGCGACGATCACCACCATGCAACTGGTGATCTGGGTGGTGACCTTTATCGCCATGCTGGCCCTGACGCTGTTTATTCGCTACTCGCGGATGGGCCGCGCCTGCCGCGCCTGCGCCGAAGATCTGAAAATGGCGAGCCTGCTCGGCATTAATACCGACCGCGTCATCGCCCTGACTTTTGTCATCGGCGCAGCGATGGCGGCGGTGGCGGGCGTGCTGCTCGGCCAGTTCTACGGCGTGATTAACCCCTATATCGGCTTTATGGCCGGGATGAAGGCCTTCACCGCCGCCGTGCTCGGCGGTATCGGCAGTATTCCTGGCGCAATGATCGGCGGCTTGATCCTGGGTATTGCCGAGGCGCTCTCTTCTGCCTATCTCAGCACCGAATATAAGGACGTCGTTTCCTTCGCGCTGCTGATTCTGGTGCTGTTAGTGATGCCGACCGGCATTCTGGGCCGCCCGGAGGTGGAAAAAGTATGAAACCGATGCAAATTGCAATGGCGCTGCTGTCTGCCGTGATGTTCTTCATTCTGGCGGGCGTCTTTATGGGCGTGCAGCTGGAGCTGGACGGCACCAAGCTGGTGGTCGATACCGCCGCCGATATTCGCTGGCAGTGGATCTTTATCGGCACCGCGGTGGTCTTTTTCTTCCAGCTGCTGCGGCCGCTGTTCCAGAAAGCGGTTAAGAACGTCTCCGGGCCGAAGTTTATTATGCCGGCGATTGACGGCTCAACGGTGAAGCAGAAGCTGTTCCTGATAGCCTTGCTGGTGATCGCCGTGGCCTGGCCGTTTATGGTGTCGCGCGGTACGGTGGATATCGCCACCCTGACGATGATCTATATCATCCTCGGCCTCGGGCTGAACGTGGTGGTCGGCCTTTCCGGCCTGCTGGTGCTGGGCTACGGCGGGTTCTACGCCATCGGCGCGTATACCTTCGCGCTGCTGAACCACTATTACGGTCTCGGCTTCTGGACCTGTCTGCCGCTGGCTGGCCTGGTCTCCGCGGCGGCCGGCTTCCTGCTGGGCTTCCCGGTGCTGCGTCTGCGCGGCGACTATCTGGCGATTGTGACCTTAGGCTTCGGTGAAATTGTGCGTATTCTGCTGCTCAACAATACCGAGATCACCGGCGGGCCGAACGGCATCAGCCAGATCCCGAAACCGACTTTCTTCGGCCTTGAATTTAGCCGTACCGCCCGCGAAGGCGGCTGGGATACCTTCAGCAATTTCTTCGGCGTCAAATACGATCCCTCCGATCGGGTGATTTTCCTCTACCTGGTGGCGCTGCTGCTGGTCGTGCTCAGCCTGTTCGTCATCAACCGCCTGCTGCGAATGCCGCTGGGGCGGGCGTGGGAAGCGCTGCGTGAAGATGAGATCGCCTGTCGTTCGCTGGGCCTGAGCCCGACGCGCATCAAGCTGACCGCCTTTACCATCAGCGCCGCGTTTGCTGGCTTCGCCGGGACGCTGTTCGCTGCGCGCCAGGGCTTCGTCAGCCCGGAATCCTTCACCTTCGCCGAGTCGGCCTTCGTGCTGGCGATCGTGGTGCTGGGCGGGATGGGCTCGCAGTTCGCGGTGATCCTCGCGGCTATTCTGCTGGTGGTCTCGCGCGAGCTGATGCGTGACTTCAACGAATACAGCATGTTAATGCTCGGCGGCCTGATGGTGCTGATGATGATCTGGCGTCCGCAGGGGCTGCTGCCAATGACGCGCGTGCAGTTGAAGCTGAAAAACGGTCAGGCGAAAGGAGAGCAGGCATGAGTCAGCCATTATTATCCGTCAGCGGCCTGATGATGCGTTTCGGTGGCCTGCTGGCCGTCAACAATGTGTCGCTGGAGCTCAGAGAGCGCGAGATTGTCTCGCTGATCGGCCCCAACGGCGCCGGGAAGACCACCGTCTTTAACTGCCTGACCGGTTTCTACAAGCCCACTGGCGGCACCATTATGCTGCGCGACCAGCACCTGGAAGGGCTGCCGGGCCAGCAGATTGCGCGGATGGGGGTGGTGCGAACCTTCCAGCACGTGCGTCTGTTCCGCGAAATGACGGTGATTGAAAACCTGCTGGTGGCGCAACATCAGCAGCTGAAAACCGGGCTCTTCTCCGGCCTGCTGAAAACGCCGGCCTTCCGTCGCGCGCAGAGCGAAGCGCTGGATCGGGCCGCCACCTGGCTGGAGCGTATCGGCCTGCTGGAGCACGCCAACCGTCAGGCCAGCAACCTGGCCTACGGCGACCAACGCCGGCTGGAGATTGCCCGCTGCATGGTGACCCAGCCGGAAATTCTTATGCTCGATGAACCTGCGGCGGGGCTGAACCCGAAAGAGACCAAAGAGCTGGACGAGCTTATCGCCGAGCTGCGTAACCATCACAACACCACCATCCTGCTTATCGAACACGATATGAAGCTGGTGATGGGCATTTCCGATCGTATCTACGTCGTAAACCAGGGGACACCGCTGGCCAACGGGACGCCGGAAGAGATTCGTAATAACCCGGACGTGATCCGCGCATACCTTGGTGAGGCATAAGATGGAAAACGCGATGTTAACTTTTGACAATGTCAGCGCCCACTACGGCAAGATTCAGGCGCTGCACAACGTCAGCCTGCATATCAAACAGGGTGAAATCGTCACGCTGATCGGCGCCAACGGCGCGGGGAAAACCACCCTGCTCGGCACGCTGTGCGGCGATCCGCGCGCCTCCAGCGGGCGCATTGTCTTTGACGGTAAGGATATTACCGACTGGCAGACGGCGAAAATCATGCGTGAAGCGGTGGCGATCGTCCCGGAAGGGCGGCGCGTCTTTTCGCGTATGACGGTGGAAGAGAACCTGGCGATGGGCGGTTTCTTTGCCGACCGCGATCAGTTCCAGACCCGCATCAAATGGGTGTATGAGCTGTTCCCGCGTCTGCATGAACGCCGTATTCAGCGCGCCGGCACCATGTCCGGCGGCGAGCAGCAGATGCTGGCGATCGGTCGTGCTCTGATGAGCCAGCCGCGCCTGCTGCTGCTTGATGAGCCCTCATTAGGGCTGGCGCCGATTATCATTCAGCAGATTTTCGACACCATCGAGCAGCTGCGCGAGCAGGGGATGACTATCTTCCTCGTCGAGCAGAACGCCAACCAGGCGCTGAAGCTGGCCGATCGCGGCTACGTGCTGGAGAACGGCCACGTGGTGCTGGAGGATACCGGCGACGCGCTGCTGGCCAACGAGGCGGTGCGCAGCGCCTATCTCGGCGGTTAATTCATCGCAACCCGGCGTCGTTCGCTTCGCCGGGTTGTAGCCCGGGCGAGGCGCTTGCGCCGACCCCGGGAGCCGATCGCATAAATACCTTTAAAAGAGCCTGATGGCTCTTTTTTTGTACATGTATGTTGTACAATAAAAGAGTACAGCTTTGGAGGTATTTATGAGAACGGTTAACTATAGCGAAGCCCGACAAAATCTGGCCGATGTGCTGGAAAGCGCAGTGACAGGTATACCTGTGACCATTACCCGTCGTGGGCATAAATCTGCGGTCATCATTAGTGCAGAAGAGTTTGAACGCTACCAGGCGGCCAGAATGGATGATGAGTTCGCGGCTATTATGGCGGTTCATGGTGATGAGATCAGGGAGCTTGCGGATAAATGACGCTGCAGATTATCTCAGCGGAAGAGATAATACAGTTTCACGACAGGCTGCTCCGCGTCACGCCTGGCGTTGCCGGTATGCCCGACCCGGGGCGTGCCGAAGCGATAATGTATAGGGTGCTAAACAAAATTGAATATGAAGGTGTGACAGACGTGTGGCGACTCGCTGCGATGCACCTGCTGGCGATTTCTCGCGGCCATATTTTCAATGATGGAAATAAGCGTACGGCACTGTTTATTACCCTGCTTTTTTTAAAGCGAAATGGAATTATATTGCCGGCGAACCCGGACTTCGTCGGCATGACCGTCGAGGCGGCAGCGGGGCAACTTACCCTGGAACAGATTGTCGCGCGTTTGCGCGGATGACGGTTAAATCGTTGCAACCCGGCGGCGCTTCGCTTGGCCGGGCTATCCAAGCCGTTGTAGCCCGGGCGAGGCGCTTGCGCCGACCCCGGGAGCCGATCGCGCAACTATTATCCGTGTCTCAGCTCCCACTTTACTTTCCCCGTCCTTTCATCGGCTTGTCATCTCTCTGACCCGTTACTATCTTTTTTTTGTAATAAAAAAGTTATTTTTCTGTAATTCGAACATGTCATGTTACCCCGCGAGCATAAAACGCGTGAAATCGCGCATTCGGCACAACAAGAGAGATAACCGATGATATCGTTACGACATACAGCTTTAGGACTGGCGCTGAGCCTGGCTTTTGCCGGTCAGGCCCTGGCGGTTACCACCATCCCATTCTGGCACTCAATGGAAGGCGAGCTGGGTAAAGAAGTGGATTCTCTGGCGCAACGCTTTAACGCGGCCAATCCTGATTACAAAATCGTTCCGGTATACAAAGGCAACTATGAACAGAGCCTGAGTGCTGGTATCGCCGCTTTCCGTACCGGCAACGCCCCGGCGATCCTGCAGGTGTATGAAGTCGGCACCGCCACCATGATGGCGTCAAAAGCCATTAAGCCGGTGTACCAGGTGTTTAGCGAGGCGGGCATCAAGTTTGATGAATCGCAGTTCGTGCCGACGGTATCCGGGTATTACACCGATTCGAAAACCGGCCATCTGCTCTCCCAGCCATTTAACAGCTCTACGCCGGTGCTGTACTACAACAAAGACGCCTTCAAAAAAGCCGGCTTAGATCCGGAGCAGCCGCCGAAGACCTGGCAGGATCTGGCGGCCTATACCGCGAAGCTGAAAGCCGCCGGGATGAAGTGCGGGTACGCCAGCGGCTGGCAGGGCTGGATCCAGATTGAAAACTTCAGCGCCTGGCATGGTCTGCCGGTGGCCACGAAAAATAACGGCTTCGACGGTACCGATGCGGTACTGGAGTTCAATAAGCCGGAGCAGGTGAAGCATATCGCCCTGCTCGAAGAGATGAACAAGAAGGGTGATTTCAGCTACTTCGGGCGCAAAGACGAGTCCACCGAGAAGTTCTATAACGGCGACTGCGCGATCACTACCGCGTCATCCGGCTCGCTGGCCGATATTCGTCAGTATGCCAAATTCAACTACGGCGTCGGCATGATGCCATACGATGCCGACGTGAAAGGCGCGCCGCAGAACGCCATCATCGGCGGGGCCAGCCTGTGGGTGATGCAGGGTAAAGACAAAGAGACTTACACCGGCGTGGCGAAGTTCCTCGATTTCCTGACCAAACCGGAAATCGCCGCCGAATGGCACCAGAAAACCGGCTATCTGCCGATCACCACTGCGGCCTACGATCTGACGCGCCAGCAGGGCTTCTATGATAAGAACCCGGGCGCCGATATCGCCACCCGCCAGATGCTGAACAAGCCGCCGTTGCCGTTCACCAAAGGCCTGCGTCTGGGCAACATGCCGCAAATCCGCACCATCGTCGATGAAGAGCTGGAGAGCGTGTGGACCGGCAAGAAAACCCCGCAACAGGCGCTGGATTCCGCTGTTCAGCGTGGGAATCAGCTGCTGCGTCGCTTCGAGCAAGCGACCAAATCGTAATCTGTAACTTGCCCGGTGGCGCTGCGCTTACCGGGCCTACGATGTGCCCTATGTAGGCCGGGTAAGGCGTAGCCGCCTCCCGGCATTGTTCAGGAACCCAATCTCAATGTCATCATCCCGTCCGGTATTCCGCTCGCGCTGGCTGCCCTATGTGCTGGTCGCGCCGCAGCTGATTATCACGCTGATTTTCTTTATCTGGCCCGCGGGCGAAGCGCTGTGGTACTCGCTGCAGAGTGTCGATCCGTTTGGTCTCTCCAGCCAGTTTGTCGGCCTGGATAACTTCGTTGCGCTGTTTCATGACCCGTACTATCTGGACTCGTTCTGGACCACTATAAAATTCAGCACCCTGGTGACTGTCAGCGGCCTGCTCGTTTCGCTGTTTTTTGCCGCGCTGGTCGACTATGTGGTGCGAGGCAGCCGCTTTTATCAAACGCTGATGCTGCTGCCGTACGCCGTGGCTCCCGCCGTCGCGGCGGTGCTGTGGATCTTCCTTTTTAACCCCGGGCGCGGGCTGATCACCCATTTCCTCGGCGAGCTGGGCTACGACTGGAACCACGCGCAAAACAGCGGCCAGGCGATGTTCCTGGTGGTCTTCGCCTCGGTATGGAAGCAGATAAGCTATAACTTCCTGTTCTTCTTCGCCGCGCTGCAGTCGATCCCGCGTTCGCTGGTTGAGGCCGCCGCCATTGACGGCGCCGGGCCCATTCGTCGCTTCTTTAAGCTGGCGCTGCCATTGATTGCGCCGGTGAGCTTCTTCCTGCTGGTGGTCAACCTGGTTTACGCCTTCTTCGACACCTTCCCGGTGATCGATGCCGCCACCGCCGGCGGCCCGGTGCAGGCCACCACCACCCTAATCTACAAAATATATCGCGAAGGTTTTGCCGGACTCGATCTTTCCGCTTCCGCCGCGCAGTCGGTGGTGCTGATGTTCCTCGTTATTATCCTGACGGTGGTGCAGTTCCGTTACGTTGAAAGTAAGGTGCGTTACCAATGATTGAGAACCGTCGCGGGCTGACGATTTTCAGCCACACCATGCTGATTCTGGGCATTGCCGTCATTTTATTCCCGCTCTACGTCGCCTTCGTGGCGGCGACGCTGGATAACCAATCGGTGTTTGAAACGCCGATGACCCTGATCCCCGGCGGCCATCTGCTGGAGAACATGAAGACCATCTGGGTGAACGGCGTCGGCGTCAACAGCGCGCCGTTCTGGCTGATGATGCTCAACAGTTTCATCATGGCGTTCGCCATTACGGTCGGCAAAATCGTGGTGTCGATGCTTTCGGCGTTCGCCATCGTCTGGTTCCGCTTTCCGCTGCGTAACCTGTTCTTCTGGATGATCTTTATCACCCTGATGCTGCCCGTTGAGGTGCGGATTTTCCCGACGGTGGAGGTCATCGCTAACCTCAACATGCTCGACAGCTACGCCGGGTTAACGCTGCCGTTGATGGCTTCGGCCACCGCCACCTTCCTGTTCCGCCAGTTCTTTATGACCCTGCCGGACGAGCTGATTGAAGCGGCGCGTATCGATGGCGCTTCGCCGATGCGCTTCTTTCGCGACATCGTGCTGCCGCTGTCGAAAACCAATCTCGCGGCGCTGTTCGTCATCACCTTTATCTACGGCTGGAACCAATATCTGTGGCCGCTGCTGATTATTCAGGATGTGAATCTTGGCACCGCCGTCGCCGGTATTAAAGGCATGATCGCCACCGGCGAAGGTACTACCCAGTGGAATCAGGTGATGGCGGCGATGCTGCTGACCCTGATCCCGCCGGTCGTCATCGTTTTAGCCATGCAGCGCGCCTTTGTGCGTGGCCTGGTCGATAGTGAGAAATAAAATGGCTGGTTTAAAACTACAGGCAGTAAGCAAAAGCTGGGATGGCAAAACCCAGGTGATTCAACCGCTGACGCTGGACGTGGCGGACGGGGAATTTATCGTCATGGTCGGCCCGTCGGGCTGCGGGAAATCAACGCTGCTGCGGATGGTCGCCGGGCTTGAACGAGTGACCAGCGGCGATATCTGGATCGATCGCAAACGGGTGACTGAGATGGAACCGAAAGATCGCGGCATCGCCATGGTGTTCCAGAACTATGCGCTTTATCCGCATATGAGCGTGGAAGAGAATATGGCGTGGGGGCTGAAGATCCGCGGCATGGGTAAGGGATTGATTGCCGAGCGGGTGCAGGAGGCGGCGCGTATTCTGGAGCTGGATGGTCTGCTCAAGCGTCGCCCGCGGGAGCTCTCCGGCGGTCAGCGCCAGCGCGTGGCGATGGGCCGCGCTATCGTGCGTGACCCGGCGGTATTCCTGTTCGACGAACCGTTGTCAAATCTCGACGCCAAGCTGCGCGTGCAGATGCGTCTGGAACTGCAGCAGCTGCATCGCCGCCTGAAAACGACTTCGCTGTACGTCACCCACGATCAGGTCGAAGCGATGACCCTGGCCCAGCGGGTGATGGTGATGAATAAAGGCGTTGCCGAGCAGATCGGCACCCCGGTGGAAGTGTATGAGAAGCCCGCCAGCCGCTTTGTGGCAAGCTTTATCGGCAGCCCGGCCATGAATCTGCTGGAAGGGCGGGTGAGCGATGACGGCGGCCGCTTCGAGCTGGCCGGTGGCATGGCGTTGCCGATGAATCACGAGCATCGGCGCTACGCCGGGCGTAAAATGACGCTCGGTATCCGCCCGGAGCACTTTATTTTAAGCTCGCAGGCGCAAGGCGGCATCCCGCTGCTGATGGATACCCTGGAAATTTTAGGTGCCGATAACCTCGCCCACGGGCGCTGGGGCGAGCAGAAGCTGGTGGTCAGACTGCCGCATCAGCAGCGCCCGGCGGGCGGCAGCACGCTATGGCTGCATCTGCCCCTGGAACATCTGCATCTCTTTGATGGTGAAACAGGACAACGCGCATGAGTAACTGGCCTTATCCCCGCATCGTCGCCCATCGCGGCGGCGGTAAACTGGCGCCGGAGAACACCCTGGCGGCTATAGACGTTGGCGCCCGCTACGGGCACACGATGATTGAATTTGACGTCAAGCTGTCGAAGGACGGGCAGATCTTTCTGCTGCACGACGATAATCTCGAACGCACCAGCAACGGCTGGGGCGTGGCGGGCGAGCTGGCGTGGGACGATCTGCTGAAGGTCGATGCCGGCAGCTGGTTCAGCCGTGAATTTAAGGGCGAGCCGCTGCCGTTGCTCTCTCAGGTGGCGGAGCGCTGCCGCCGTCACGGTATGATGGCGAATATCGAAATTAAGCCGACCACCGGGCTGGGGCCGCAGACCGGCAACGTGGTGGCCCTGGCTGCGCGCGATCTGTGGCAAGGCATGACCGCGCCGCTGCTCTCCTCTTTTGAAATCGATGCTCTGGAGGCGGCGCAGGAAGCCGCGCCCGAGCTGCCGCGCGGGCTGCTGCTGGATGAGTGGCGCGATGACTGGCGCGAATTGACCACCCGGCTGGGCTGCGTGTCGATTCACCTCAATCACAAGCTGTTGGATGCGGCGCGGGTGGCGAGCCTGAAACAGGCCGGCCTGCATATTCTGGTGTACACGGTCAATAAACCCCAGCGCGCCGCCGAGCTGCTGCGCTGGGGGGTAGATTGCATCTGCACCGATGCCATTGACGTCATCGGGCCGAATTTCCACCCTTAAGACGGATTTGCGGCGGCTGACCTTTACGGGTTGGTCTGCCGCAGCATTCCACCGTTGTTGTTCGGTAGCACCTGCTGCGGCGGATTGAGATTACCGCCCTGGGCCGCGCGCTGCTGATTCGTCTGCAACTGGTTTTGCAAATGCTGCTGCTGCGAGCGGGTCTGATTGTTCAGATCCTGCTTCAGCATGCTCTGCTGCTGCTGTTGCTGCACCTTCATCTCATTTTGCATGCGCTGCTGGCTGGGCACCACGTAACCCGGCTGGTTAGGGTTGTTATTAATATTGATCGGCTGGGCTAATACGCCAAGCGGCATCAGCGCCGCCAGAAACAGAATCGCTTTCATGGTTTTCTCCTCCCGTGCGTGGGATCACTTAAGTGTACCTCGAATCCGCCATAACAATGATTTTTTAGGAGTTATCAACCAGGCTTAAGCGGGGAATGAAACCTACCTTTCAGGAGTAAGACAATGATAAAAACAACAATATGGCGCCAGGTGGTCATCGCTGCGTTGCTGGCGGGCGGTAGTTTCACCGTCGCCGCCAATCCGCCACCGCCGCCGCCAGTCTCTTATGGCGTAGAAGAAGATGTGTTCCACCCGGTACGCGCCCGGCAGGGGATGGTGGCGTCGGTGGACGCGCTGGCGACCCGCGTCGGCGTGGATATTCTGCGCCAGGGCGGCAACGCTGTCGATGCGGCGGTGGCGGTTGGCTACGCGCTGGCGGTCACGCATCCGCAGGCCGGGAATATCGGCGGCGGCGGTTTTATGATGCTGCGGACTAAAGACGGCAAGACCACGGCGATCGATTTCCGCGAAATGGCGCCGGAACAGGCCACCCGCGACATGTTCCTTGACGACCAGGGCAACCCGGACAGTAAAAAATCACTGACTTCGCATCTGGCCTCCGGCACGCCAGGCAGCGTCGCCGGTTTCTCCCTCGCCCTGGAAAAGTACGGCACCATGCCGCTGAACAAAGTGATCCGCCCGGCGATTAAGCTGGCAGAAGAGGGCTTTATCGTTAACGATGCGCTGGCGGACGATCTGAAGACCTATGGCAGCGAAGTGATCCCGCAGCATGAAAACAGTAAAGCGATCTTCTGGAAGAACGGCGAGCCGCTGAAAAAGGGCGACCGGCTGGTGCAAAAGAATCTCGGTAAGAGCCTGGAGCTGATTGCCGAGCACGGCCCGGAGGCCTTCTATAAAGGGGCCATCGCCGACCAGATCGCTGACGAGATGAAAAAGCACGGCGGGCTAATCACCAAAGCCGATCTTGCCAGCTATAAGGCCGTGGAGCGTACGCCGGTTAGCGGCGAATATCGCGGGTATGAGGTTTATTCCATGCCGCCGCCGTCTTCCGGCGGGATCCACATCGTGCAGATCCTCAATATCCTCGAAAACTTCGATATGCAGAAATATGGCTTTGGCAGCGCCGATGCTATGCAGGTGATGGCGGAGGCGGAGAAACACGCCTATGCCGACCGCTCTGAATATCTCGGCGATCCTGACTTCGTCAAAGTGCCGTGGCAGGCGCTGACCAGCAAAGCCTATGCCAAAGCAATTGCCGCCGAGATCGACGTCAACAAGGCGAAGCCTTCCAGTCAGATCCGCCCGGGCAAGCTGGCGCCGTATGAAAGCAACCAGACCACCCACTTCTCGGTGGTCGATAAAGAGGGTAATGCGGTGGCGGTGACCTATACGCTGAATACCACCTTCGGTACCGGCATTGTGGCCGGCGATTCCGGTATTTTACTCAATAACCAGATGGATGATTTCTCGGCGAAGCCCGGCGTGCCTAACGTTTATGGTCTGGTGGGCGGCGACGCCAATGCGGTGGAGCCGAAAAAACGCCCGCTGTCGTCGATGTCGCCGACCATTGTGGTGAAAGACGGCAAAACCTGGCTGGTGACCGGCAGCCCGGGCGGCAGTCGGATCATCACCACCGTACTGCAGATGGTGGTCAATACCATCGATTTCGGGATGAACGTCGCGGAAGCCACCAACGCGCCGCGTTTCCACCATCAATGGCTGCCGGATGAGCTGCGGGTGGAGAAAGGCTTTAGCCCGGATACCCTGAAGCTGCTCGAGACGAAGGGGCAGAAAGTGGCGCTGAAAGAGGCGATGGGCAGTACCCAAAGCATCATGGTAGGGCCGGACGGCATGCTGTATGGCGCCTCCGATCCGCGTTCGCCGGATGATTTAACGGCGGGGTATTGATGTGTTGCCCGGTGGCGCTGCGCTTACCGGGCCTACAACTGTGCGAACGTAGATACTGTTATCGGTTTTCAACTTTTTTGGTCCGGGAAAAATATGTGCTTTGTGTTAATTCAGAGCACATTGCGCTCCCGATATTTCTTCTGCGTTATGACTCTCATGGCGCAGGGAGCGCACAGAGGGCGGCCAGTCGCCGCCACCCGGCAACACGCTACTTCATTCTCGCCATATAATACGCATCCACATACTCACCGTTGCGCAGCGCGTAACGCCTGCCGGTGCCTTCGATCTCAAAGCCGTACTTCTTATACACCGCAATCGCCGGGGCATTATCGGCGAACACCGTCAGCTCAATACGTTCAACCCGCAGCCAGTTGTCGCACATATCAATCATGGTACGCATCAGCGCGCTGGCGACGCCGCGGTTGTGCCAGCGCGAATCCACGCTGACACCAAAATCGGCGACGTGGCTACGGCGGGGACGTTGGACGACGGCAATGCTTAAATGGCCGACGACTTGCTCATCGATACAGGCCACCAGCTGCTTCACGCCGGGCGTATCGGTTAGCCGCTCCCGCCACATATGTTCGGATGGATGAGGGACCTGTAGCGTGTTGTGATACACCTCCGGCTGGGCGTGAATTTGACGAATCGCGTCAATATCTTTCGGTTCAGCATGGCGTATCACGATTTCACTCATTCCTTGTTCCTCATTCAGGTGAAAAGTCCCTTTAAACATCACTGACTACGGCGTTCGAGTCAACACGCATTATTTGCAAAAAAAAGTAGACAAGTGCGAATGAGAATGATTATTATTGTCCTGCATTCAGGGAGACCCTTGCGGAAAGCCTGAAAGCACGACATTGCTCACATTGCTTCCAGTATTACTTTAGCCAGCCGGGTGCTGGCTTTTTTTTGCCGCTATTTCAGGCGCTCTGCGGCCTGGCGGGCTCCGCGTCGGCTTTGGATGGCGTGTCTGCTACCAGACCGAGAATATGACTTTTGTTCTCCGCTGCGGCCAGCATTTCAGCGCGACCGCTAAAAACCCCGCCTTTCTTGATCGCCAGCGCGCGATAGGCGAGGGTACCATCCAGATGGCCGTGCTCCTCGATGGTGATGCTATCGCCATGACACTGGCCCTGCACCTTGCCGTCAATAATCAGCTCCCGGCAGCTGATGTTGCCCTCCACCTGGCCTTCACGCATTACCTTAATCAGATGCTCTTTGGCCTCAATGTTGCCGGTCAACTGGCCGTGAATATAGACATGGCCGCTGGCGACGATATTGCCGACGAAATGTACCCCGCTGGCGATGATCGTGGTCTCGTGTTTTTTGCTGGCGACCGCTTCGGGTTCTGGGTTTATTGCCGGAAGTGTGGCTGCTTCTGACGCTTGAGGTTCCGTTTTATTTTTCTTAATAAACATCGCGTTAATCTTGTTCCGTTGGCTATGGAGGAGGAAAGCGACAAGCGCGCAGGCGGCCGCCAGGCGCGCCAGCGCGATGGCATCGACAGACCAGGCGATCAGTCCAAGAAGCCAGAAAAAAAGGGTGCCGTTTATGGCGAAATACTGTTTGTCCATTAGCAGCGGCTGGCTACTCCGTTAGTCATCAGCAACGTCCTGGTTTGCCCTCCACTTATCCGTAGTTTCGCCGTTAGGATCAAGTTTTTTAGCTGGAAAATGGCGAATTAATCACTGGTTAATCAATTAGTTATTAATATTTTCGTATAAGTGATGCTTGAGCTATTTTGCTGGCGAATCTTCCAGGAAAGCGGACAGAGAGGATGAAGTGATGGCCCGGCTTGCGCTATGGTTGAAGGTAGCTCATCAACTAAGGACAGCGTTATGACTCTGCACTGTGCATTTATTGGCTTTGGTAAAAGCACCACCCGCTATCACCTTCCTTACGTTTTGCAACGCAAAGACCGCTGGCAGGTGGCGCACATTTACCGCCGCCGGGCAAAGCCCGAGGAGCAGGCGCCGCAATATTCCCATATCCATTTCACCAGCGATCTTGATGACGTGTTAAACGACCCGCAGGTCAATCTGGTGGTGGTCTGCACCCACGCCGACAGTCATTTCGAATATGCGAAAAAGGCGCTGGAGGCGGGGAAAAACGTGCTGGTGGAAAAGCCGTTCACCCCGACGCTTGAGGAGGCCACAACCCTGTTTTCCCTGGCAAACAGCAAAGGTCTCACGGTGACGCCCTACCAGAATCGCCGTTTCGACTCCTGTTTCCTGACCACCAAAAAGGTGATTGAGAGCGGGAAACTCGGCGAACTGGTGGAGATCGAAAGTCATTTTGATAACTACCGCCCGGTGGCGGAGACCAACCCCGGCGGCCCGCAAAACGGCGAGTTCTATGGCCTTGGCGTACATACCCTGGATCAGATCATTTCGCTGTTCGGCCGTCCGGACCATGTCTCTTACGATCTGCGCTCGCTGCGCAATAAAGCCAACCCGGATGACACCTTTGAGGCCCAACTGTTCTACGGCGATCTGAAGGCCATCGTCAAAACCAGCCACCTGGTGCAGATCGACTACCCGAAATTCATCGTTCACGGCCATAAAGGTTCGTTTGTGAAATACGGCATTGACCAGCAGGAGACCAGCCTGAAGGCCAATATCATGCCGGGCGAGCCGGGTTTTGGCGCGGACGACAGCGTCGGCGAGCTGGTGTACGTCAACGAGGCGGGGGAGACGGTGCGTGAAGCGGTGCCGCTGGAGACCGGCGACTACGGTCGGGTGTACGACGCGCTGTATGAAACTCTCGTCAACGGCCAGCCGAATTACGTCAAGGAATCTGACGTTCTCACCAATATGGAGATCCTGGAGCGCGGCTTTGAACAGCCTTCTCCGGCCACCATCACCCTGGCAAAATAAGCAAAACGGGCTCCTCGACGCTTGTTCATATTTTTTGAACAGAGGAGTCAATTTTCACCCTCTATGATCGACGGCGAAATGGGTCCACACTGACTCCATCGAAAACATACGGGGGTGCAACATGATCTACTTACGCAAAGCGAACGAACGTGGCCACGCTAACCATGGTTGGCTGGATTCCTGGCATACTTTCTCTTTCGCCAACTATTATGACCCGAATTTTATGGGCTTCTCTGCCCTGCGGGTGATTAACGACGACGTCATCGACGCCGGTCAGGGCTTCGGTACCCATCCACACAAAGACATGGAAATCCTGACTTATGTGCTGGAAGGGGCGGTGGAGCACCAGGACAGCATGGGCAACAAAGAGCAGGTGCCGGCAGGCGAGTTCCAGATCATGAGTGCGGGTACCGGGGTACGCCACTCTGAGTACAACCCGAGCAAAACCGATCGTCTGCGTCTGTATCAGATCTGGATTATTCCGGAAGAAACCGGCATTACCCCGCGCTACGAGCAGCGCCGCTTCGACGCCGCCCAGGGCAAACAGCTGGTGTTGTCGCCAGATGCGCGAGATGGCTCGCTGAAGGTGTACCAGGATATGGAACTCTATCGCTGGGCGCTGCTGAAAGATGAGCAGTCGGTTCACCAGATTGCCGCGGAACGCCGCGTGTGGATCCAGGTGGTCAAAGGCGAAGTGACCATCAACGGTACCAAAGCCACCACCAGCGACGGTTTGGCCATCTGGGACGAGCAGGCGATTTCGGTTCATGCCGACAGCGATAGCGAGATCCTGCTGTTCGATCTGCCGCCGGTTTGATAGTTATCTGAGCCAGGTTAAATAAATTGCGCAACCTTCTCCAACATCGGCGAAGGTTGCGCTTTGTCCGTGATAAACTGAGAAAATGTTTCCCCGTTGATCACAGTCAGGACGATGAAAAAGAAAAGACCCGTACTTCAGGATGTAGCCGATCTTGTCGGCGTGACCAAAATGACGGTCAGTCGCTATTTACGCAACCCGGAGCAGGTCTCCGAAGCGCTGCGTGGCAAGATTGCCGTTGCCCTCGATGAACTGGGTTATATTCCCAATCGCGCCCCTGACATTCTCTCCAACGCGACCAGCCGCGCCATCGGCGTGCTGCTGCCGTCGTTAACTAACCAAGTCTTCTCGGAAGTGCTGCGCGGTATCGAAAGCGTCACCGACGCCTTCGGCTATCAAACCATGCTGGCGCACTACGGCTATAAGCCGGAAATGGAAGAGAAACGCCTCGAATCGATGCTCTCCTGGAACATTGACGGCCTGATCCTCACCGAACGCACTCATACGCCTCGCACCCTGAAGATGATTGAAGTCGCCGGCATTCCGGTGGTGGAGCTGATGGACAGCCGGTCGCCGTGCCTCGATATCGCTGTCGGGTTTGATAACTTTGAAGCCGCCCGGCAGATGACCGCAGCGATTATCGCCCGCGGCCACCGCCACGTCGCCTATCTGGGGGCGCGTCTCGATGAACGAACTATCATCAAACAGAAGGGGTACGAGCAGGCGATGCTCGACGCCGGGATGACGCCCTATAGCGTGATGGTGGAGCAGTCTTCGTCCTACTCGTCGGGTATTGAGCTGATGCGTCAGGCGCGCCGCGAATATCCGCAGCTTGACGGTATCTTCTGTACCAACGATGACCTTGCGGTCGGCGCGGCGTTTGAATGCCAGCGTCTGGGGCTGAAGATCCCCGATGATATGGCGATCGCCGGGTTCCACGGCCATGATATCGGCCAGGTGATGGAGCCGCGTCTCGCCAGCGTCCTGACCCCGCGCGAGCGGATGGGACGCATCGGCGCCGAACGGCTGCTGGCGCGCATTCGTGGTGAAGCGATTACCCCTAAGATGTTAGATTTAGGTTTCACATTGTCACCGGGCGGATCAATTTAAACTGACAAGTTTGAAGTAGATCACACATATTCACATCTGGCACGAATGGATATTGCTTCTCCACAGGTCCGGCATGACAATGTTACCGATAACAGTTACCCGTAACAATTAACCGATACGCCGCCTTCGCGCTGGATGAGTCAGCCATGGCGCGGCGTACCTGTCCGGTGGGAGGATGCTTTGAGCACGACTAATCATGATCACCACGTCTATGTTCTGATGGGCGTTTCCGGCAGCGGGAAATCCGCTGTCGCCAGCGAAGTGGCGCATCAACTGCATGCCGCGTTTCTCGACGGCGACTTTCTGCATCCGCGCAGCAACATCACTAAGATGGCCTCCGGTGAGCCACTGAACGATGATGACCGCACGCCGTGGCTGCAGGCGCTGAATGACGCCGCGTTTGCTATGCAGCGTACCAACAAGGTGTCGCTGATCGTCTGCTCGGCGCTGAAGAAGAGCTATCGCGACATTCTGCGCAAGGGCAACCCGAACCTCTCCTTCATCTATCTGAAAGGCGATTTCGACGTGATCGAAAACCGTCTGAAGGCACGCAAAGGACACTTCTTCAAAACCCAAATGTTGGTGACGCAGTTTGAAACGCTGCAGGAACCAGGCGCCGACGAGAGCGATGTGCTTATCGTCGATATCGACCAGCCGCTGGAAGGCGTGGTGGCCAGCACCATCGAGGTGATCAACAAAGGCAGTCACTAGTGAGTACTTTAACGCTTGTTTTAACAGCAGTCGGCTCGGTATTGCTGCTGCTGTTTTTAGTCATGAAAGCGCGGATGCACGCCTTCGTGGCTTTGATGGTGGTTTCTATTGGTGCAGGTCTTTTCTCCGGCATGCCGCTGGATAAAATCGCGGCGACGATGGAGAAAGGGATGGGCGGTACGCTGGGCTTCCTGGCGATCGTCGTCGCGCTCGGCGCGATGTTCGGTAAGATCCTGCATGAAACGGGGGCGGTCGATCAGATTGCCGTCAAGATGCTCAAATCCTTCGGCCACAACCGCGCGCACTATGCGATTGGTCTTGCCGGTCTTATCTGCGCGCTGCCGCTGTTCTTCGAAGTGGCCATTGTCCTGCTGATCAGCGTCGCTTTCTCGATGGCGCGCCATACCGGCACTAACCTCGTGAAGCTGGTGATCCCGCTGTTTGCAGGGGTGGCCGCCGCCGCCGCGTTCCTGCTTCCCGGGCCGGCGCCGATGCTGCTGGCGTCGCAAATGCACGCCGACTTTGGCTGGATGATCCTGATTGGCCTGTGCGCCGCGATCCCGGGGATGATTATCGCCGGTCCGTTGTGGGGTAACTTCATTAGCCGCTACGTTGAGCTGCATATTCCTGACGATATCAGCGAACCGCATCTCGGCGAAGGAAAAATGCCCTCCTTCGGCTTTAGCCTGTCGCTGATCCTGCTGCCGCTGGTGCTGGTGGGTCTAAAAACCATCGCCGCGCGCTTTGTGCCGGTGGGTTCCACTGCCTACGAATGGTTCGAGTTTATCGGCCATCCGTTCACCGCGATCCTGGTTGCCTGCCTGGTCGCGATCTACGGCCTGGCGATGCGCCAGGGGATGGCGAAAGACCGCGTGATGGAGATCTGTGGCCACGCGCTGCAGCCGGCGGGGATTATCCTGCTGGTGATCGGCGCCGGCGGCGTCTTCAAGCAGGTGCTGGTTGACTCCGGCGTCGGCCCGGCGCTCGGCGAAGCGCTGACAGGCCTGGGTCTGCCGATTGCGATTACCTGTTTCGTGTTGGCGGCGGCGGTGCGTATCATTCAGGGCTCTGCCACCGTGGCGTGCCTGACGGCGGTCGGCCTGGTGATGCCGGTGATTGAGCAGCTGAACTACAGCGGCGCGCAGATGGCGGCATTGTCTATCTGTATCGCCGGCGGCTCGATTGTGGTGAGCCACGTGAACGATGCCGGCTTCTGGCTGTTCGGTAAATTTACCGGTGCGACGGAAGCCCAGACGCTGAAAACCTGGACCATGATGGAAACCATCCTGGGTACCACCGGGGCGATTGTCGGTATGATCGCTTTCCAGCTGCTGAGCTAAGCCCGCTCACCTCCCGCTCGCGGGGTATAAAAAGCCAGGGTAACGCTGCTTACCCTGGCTTCTTTGTAATAAGCCGCCCTTTTTCCCCCTTTTCCTTGCCTGCTATTCGCCCTTATTAGCGCTACGACGATACTCGTATCCCTCGTCAGCCCTTGCTGTGCCTGGGTTTGATGCGTTTATTTGGCAAGCGGTAAATCACCTGATTTCGCGCTCAATCCATAATCAGGATCAATAAAATAGCAACGGAAAATATTCCATTGCGCAGGGGATTTCCCCGATAATCGTTGCGTTTTTGACGACGACCAGCGACGGTGGACAATGTGCAGGATAAGTTGCTTTTCTGATTGTTCAGCAATCATTGATTAATTTCACTTGCGACTTTAGCTGCATTTTGTAAGGTGAGGGATAATCCAGTTGGAAACTGGCCAGGCACAAACAGCACACACCTCGCAGGAATACGTTATGAAAAATGTTGGTTTTATCGGCTGGCGCGGAATGGTCGGCTCTGTTCTCATGCAACGCATGGTTGAAGAGCGCGATTTCGACGCCATTCGCCCGGTGTTCTTCTCTACCTCCCAGCTGGGACAGCCAGCGCCGTCATTCGGCGGTAGCACCGGTGGCACGCTTCAGGATGCGTTCGATCTGGACGCGCTGAAGGCACTGGACATTATTGTCACGTGCCAGGGCGGCGATTACACCAACGAGATTTACCCGAAGCTGCGCGAAAGCGGCTGGCAGGGTTACTGGATTGACGCCGCCTCTTCGCTGCGCATGAAGGACGATGCGATCATTATCCTCGACCCGGTTAACCAGGACGTGATCACCGCCGGCCTGAATAATGGCGTCAAAACCTTTGTCGGCGGCAACTGTACCGTTAGCCTGATGCTGATGTCCCTCGGCGGCCTGTTTGCCCAGGACCTGGTGGAGTGGGTCAGCGTGGCAACGTACCAGGCGGCTTCCGGCGGCGGCGCGCGTCATATGCGCGAGCTGCTGAGCCAGATGGGTCAGCTGCACAACCATGTTGCGGCAGAGCTGGCGAATCCGGCTTCCGCCATTCTGGATATCGAGCGCAAAGTGACGTCGCTGACCCGCAGCGGCGAGCTGCCGGTGGATAACTTCGGCGTACCGCTGGCGGGCAGCCTGATCCCGTGGATCGACAAACAGCTGGATAACGGCCAGAGCCGCGAAGAGTGGAAAGGCCAGGCGGAGACCAACAAGATCCTCGCCACCTCGTCCGTTATCCCGGTAGACGGCCTGTGCGTCCGCGTTGGCGCGCTGCGCTGCCACAGCCAGGCGTTCACCATCAAGCTGAAGAAAGATGTGTCTATCCCGACCGTTGAGGAGCTGCTGGCCGCGCACAACCCGTGGGCCAAAGTGGTACCGAACGATCGTGAGATTACCATGCGCGAGCTGACCCCAGCCGCGGTGACGGGCACCCTGACCACCCCGGTCGGACGCCTGCGTAAACTGAATATGGGGCCGGAGTATCTGTCGGCCTTTACCGTTGGCGACCAGCTGTTGTGGGGCGCTGCGGAGCCGCTACGCCGGATGCTTCGCCAGCTGGCGTAAGCGCAGGATGAACAGAAAGGGGGTCTTCAAGCCCCCTTTTTTTTTGCGTAATACAAGGAGTAAACGCGGATGTTAGATTTTTCCCCACGGAGGTAACTCAGCCTTGGCTATGCTTTAAGTAAGGAATTCCTTACCTGAAGGTGGGACGGAGCAGGAGGATGCTGAGAGCACTGCGCCGTTCAGGTCAAAAAAAGTCGCCAGTTACAGGAATGAGCGACACTTACAACAGGATGAAAGCATGTCTAATCATATTGATAGAGACGTGATTAATGCGCTAATCGCCGGTCATTTCGCGGATCCCTTTTCCGTGCTCGGCATGCACCGAACTGACGCCGGGCTGGAAGTACGCGCATTATTACCCGATGCCACCGACGTGTGGGTTATTGAACCGAAAACCGGACGCAAAGTCGGCAAGCTCGAATGCCTCGACTCGCGTGGTTTCTTCAGCGGCGTCCTGCCACGTCGCAAAAACGCCTTTCGCTATCAGCTGGCCGTCACCTGGCACGGGCAGCAGAATCTGATTGATGACCCTTATCGCTTTGGTCCGCTGTTGCAGGATCTTGATGTCTGGCTGCTGTCCGAAGGGACCCACCTGCGCCCTTACGAAACGCTGGGCGCGCACGCTGCCACCATGGACGGCGTCACCGGTACCCGTTTCTCGGTGTGGGCGCCGAATGCCCGCCGCGTGTCGGTGGTGGGGCAGTTTAACTACTGGGATGGCAGACGCCACCCGATGCGATTCCGCAAAGAGTCCGGGATCTGGGAGCTGTTCGTTCCCGGCGCGCATAATGGCCAGCTGTATAAATTCGAACTGATTGACGCCCACGGCCATCTGCGGGTCAAAGCCGACCCTTACGCCTTTGAGTCGCAAATGCGTCCGGAAAGCGCCTCGCTTATCTGCGACCTGCCGCCCAAAGTGGAACAGCCGGCGGACCGCAAAGCGGCGAACCAGTTTGATGCCCCGATCTCTATCTATGAAGTGCATCTCGGCTCCTGGCGCCGTCATACCGATAATAATTTCTGGCTGAGCTACCGCGAGCTGGCCGACCAGCTGGTGCCCTACGCGAAATGGATGGGCTTCACCCATCTCGAACTGCTGCCGGTTAACGAGCACCCGTTCGACGGCAGCTGGGGCTATCAACCCACCGGGCTCTATGCGCCGACCCGCCGTTTCGGCACCCGCGACGATTTCCGTTACTTTATCAACGCCGCGCACGCCGCCGGGCTGAACGTCATTCTTGACTGGGTGCCCGGCCACTTCCCGGCGGATGATTTTGCCCTTGCCTCGTTTGACGGTACTTCGCTGTATGAGCACAGCGATCCACGCGAGGGATATCACCAGGACTGGAATACCCTGATCTACAACTATGGTCGCCGCGAAGTCAGCAACTTCCTCGTCGGTAACGCGCTGTACTGGATCGAGCGCTTCGGTATTGATGCCCTGCGGGTCGACGCGGTGGCCTCAATGATCTATCGCGATTACAGCCGCAAGGCAGGTGAGTGGATCCCCAACGAATACGGCGGCCGGGAAAATCTGGAAGCTATTGAGTTTCTGCGCAGCACCAACCGCATCCTCGGCGAACAGACGCCGGGCGCGGTGACGATGGCGGAAGAGTCCACCGATTTTGCCGGGGTGACCCGTCCGCCAGCCGGCGGCGGCCTCGGTTTCTGGTTCAAATGGAACCTCGGCTGGATGCACGACACCCTGGATTACATGAAGCTCGATCCGGTGCATCGCCGCTACCATCACGACAAAATGACCTTCGGCATGCTCTATAACTACACCGAGAACTTCGTGCTGCCGCTCTCCCACGATGAAGTGGTGCACGGCAAAAAATCGATTCTCGACCGCATGCCGGGGGATGCCTGGCAGAAGTTTGCCAACCTGCGCGCCTACTACGGCTGGCTGTTCGCCTTCCCGGGTAAAAAACTGCTGTTTATGGGCAATGAGTTCGCTCAAGGCCGCGAGTGGAACCACGACGGCAGCCTCGACTGGCATCTGCTGGAGGGCGGCGACAACTGGCACCATGGCGTCCAGCGACTGGTGCGTGACCTGAACCATACCTACCGTCACCATAAAGCGCTGCACGAGCTGGATTTTGACCCCTACGGTTTCGAATGGCTGGTGGTCAACGACCATGAGCGTTCGGTGTTTGTCTTTGTGCGCCGCGACCGGGCCGGGAATGAGATTATCGTCGCCAGCAACTTCACGCCGGTGCCGCGCCATGACTACCGCTTCGGCATTAACCAGCCGGGACGCTGGCGCGAGGCGTTGAATACCGACTCCATGCACTATCACGGCAGCAACCAGGGTAACGGCGGTGTGGTGGAGAGCGACGCGATCGCCAGCCATGGCCGCGAACATTCGCTATCGTTGACCCTGCCTCCGCTGGCGACGATCTGGCTGGTCCGGGAGGCGCAATGACCTCACTTGCGGCAGGCAAACCTGCGCCGTTGGGCGCCAGCTATGACGGCAAGGGCGTGAATTTCGCCCTCTTCTCCGCCCATGCGGAGCGGGTGGAGCTGTGCGTATTCGACGAGCAGGGTAACGAGCAACGCGTCGATCTCCCGGCGCGCAGCGGCGACATCTGGCACGGCTGGCTGGACGCTGCCGGGCCGGGCCTGCGCTACGGCTATCGGGTGCATGGTCCCTGGGACCCGGCGCAGGGGCACCGCTTTAACCCGGCGAAGCTGCTGCTCGATCCCTGCGCGTATCGGGTCGAGGGCGATCTGCCGGATGACGAACGCCTGCATGGTGGAATGTGGGAGCCGGATCATCGCGACAGCGCCGCAATCGCGCCAAAATCGCAAGTGGTGGATCTGCATTACGACTGGCGGGGCGATAAGCCGCCGCGTACCCCGTGGGGGGAAACGGTGATTTATGAAGCGCACGTGAAAGGACTCACCCTGCTGCACCCGCAGCTGCCGGAAGCCATTCGCGGAACTTATAAGGCGCTGGGCCACCCGGTGATGATCGCTTACTTCAAATCGCTGGGCATCAGCGCCCTCGAGCTGTTGCCGGTAGCGCAGTTCGCCAGCGAGCCGCGACTGCAGCGGATGGGCTTGAGCAACTACTGGGGCTACAACCCGCTGGCATGGTTCGCGCTGGATCCGCGCTATGCCAGCGATCCCGCGCGTGCCCTCGATGAGTTTCGTGATGCGGTTAAGGCGCTTCATGCCGCCGGCATCGAGGTGATTCTGGATATCGTGCTCAACCATAGCGCGGAAATTGATCTCGAAGGGCCCACCGTCTCCCTGCGCGGAATCGACAACCGTAGCTATTATTGGGTAAGGGAGGATGGCGATTATCACAACTGGACCGGCTGCGGTAATACGCTCAATCTCAGCCACCCCGGGGTGGTGGAATGGGCGCGCCAGTGTTTGCGCTTCTGGGTGGATGAGTGCCATGTCGACGGCTTTCGCTTCGACCTCGCCTCAGTGATGGGGCGGACGCCGGAATTCCGCCAGGATGCGCCTCTGTTCGAGGCTATCCGCCGCGACAGCGTGCTGTCGCAGGTGAAACTGATTGCGGAACCCTGGGATATCGGCCCGGGCGGCTATCAGGTGGCTAATTTCCCACCGCTGTTCGCCGAATGGAATGACCATTTTCGCGATATTTCCCGTCGTTTCTGGCTGCAGCAAAACGTCTCCCTCGGTGACTTTGCGCAACGCTTCGCGGCCTCCAGCGATCTCTTTGCTCGCGATGGCAAACGGCCATCGGCGACGGTGAACCTGGTGACGGCCCACGATGGCTTCACGCTCCGCGACTGCGTCTGTTTCAATCAGAAACACAATGAGGCAAACGGGGAGGAGAATCGCGATGGGACTAACAATAACTACAGCAACAATCATGGTATAGAGGGATTAGACGCCAATCTTGCGGTGATTGAACGGCGGCGCGCCAGCGTGCATGCGCTATTGACGACGCTGCTGCTGGCTCAGGGGACGCCAATGCTGCTGGCGGGCGATGAGCAGGGCCACAGCCAGCACGGCAACAATAATGCCTACTGCCAGGATAACGCGTTGACCTGGCTGGACTGGCGTCAGGCGAACCCGGGATTAACCGCGTTTACCGCGGCGCTGATCCACCTGCGCCGTCGCATTCCAGCGCTCACCCGCAACCGCTGGTGGCAGGAGGGCGATGGCAATGTCCGCTGGCTTAATCGCAACGCCCAGCCGCTGACTGCCGGGGAGTGGCAGCAGGGCGCAGCGTGTATGCAGATCCAGTTGTCTGATCGCTGGCTGCTCACGCTGAACGCCACCGCAGAGGTGGTCGATATGGTTTTACCTGAGGGGGAATGGCGCGCCGTTCCTCCCTTCGCCGGAGAGGATAATCCGGTCATCATGGCTGTCTGGCATGGGCCCGCGCACGGAGTGTGCGTATTTCAAAGGTCGTAATCCCTGAAGCTTCCGGTTGAACTCGTGGCGGCGGCGCGGCGGGATGAGAAGGAAAGCTGGGGTGTAAAAAGGAGTTAATCATGGTTAGGCTTGAAAAAAACGATCCGCTGATGCTGGCGCGTCAATTACCCATCAAATCCGTGGCGTTGATCCTCGCGGGCGGGCGTGGCACCCGGCTCAAGGATCTCACCATTAAGCGTGCGAAACCTGCCGTTCACTTCGGCGGCAAGTTCCGTATTATCGATTTCGCATTATCTAACTGCATTAACTCAGGGATCCGCCGTATCGGCGTCATCACCCAGTATCAGTCGCACACGCTGGTGCAGCACATCCAGCGCGGCTGGTCGTTCTTCAGCGAAGAGATGAATGAGTTTGTCGATCTGCTGCCAGCCCAGCAGCGCGTGCACGGCGAAAACTGGTATCGCGGCACGGCGGACGCAGTGACGCAGAACCTGGACATCATCCGCCGCTACAAAGCGGAGTACGTGGTGATCCTCGCGGGCGATCATATTTATAAGCAGGATTACTCGCGCATGCTGATTGACCATGTCGAAAAAGGGGCGCGTTGCACCGTGGCCTGCATGCCGGTGCCCATTGAAGAGGCATCCGCCTTCGGCGTCATGGCGGTCGATGAAAACGAAAAAATCATTGAGTTCGTCGAGAAACCCGCTAACCCGCCGGCGATGCCAACCGACCCGACCAAATCACTGGCCAGTATGGGCATTTATATCTTTGACGCCGCCTATCTTTATGAGCTGCTGGAAGAAGACGATCGCAACGAAAACTCCAGCCACGATTTCGGCAAAGATATCATTCCGAAGATCACCGAAGCTGGCATGGCTTATGCACATCCTTTCCCGCTCTCCTGCGTGCAGTCTGACCCGAACGCTGAGCCGTACTGGCGCGATGTGGGAACGCTGGAGGCCTACTGGAAGGCCAACCTCGATCTGGCGTCAGTCACGCCGGAACTGGATATGTACGACCAGAACTGGCCGATCCGCACCCATATGGAATCGCTGCCGCCGGCGAAGTTCGTCCAGGACCGCTCCGGTAGCCACGGCATGACCCTGAACTCGCTGGTTTCCGGCGGCTGCATTATCTCCGGGTCGGTGGTGGTGCAGTCGGTGCTGTTCCCGCGCGTGCGGGTGAACTCATTCTGTAACATTGATTCGGCAGTCTTGTTGCCAGATGTCTGGGTGGGGCGCTCATGCCGCCTGCGTCGCTGCGTGATTGACCGCGCCTGCGTCATCCCGGAAGGTATGGTGATTGGTGAGAACGCGGAAGAGGATGCACGCCGCTTCTATCGCTCAGAGGAAGGTATCGTGCTGGTGACCCGCGACATGCTGCGGAAATTGGGGCACAAACAGGAGCGCTAATGCAGGTCTTACATGTATGTTCTGAGATGTTCCCGCTGTTAAAGACGGGCGGTCTGGCGGACGTCATCGGCGCACTGCCGGCGGCGCAAATTGCGGAGGGTATCGACACCCGCGTGCTGTTGCCGGCGTTTCCCGATATCCGCCGCGGCGTGGTGGATGCCCAGGTGGTAACCCGCCGCGATACCTTCGCCGGGCGGATCACGCTGCTGTACGGCCACTTTAACGGCGTGGGGATCTACCTGATAGATGCCCCGCATCTCTATGACCGGCCGGGGAGCCCATACCACGATACCAACCAGCACGCTTATACCGACAACGTCCTGCGCTTTGCGCTGCTGGGCTGGGTGGGAAGCGAAATGGCCAGCGGACTGGATCCATTCTGGCGCCCGGATGTGGTGCATGCCCATGACTGGCACGCCGGCCTGACGCCGGCCTACCTGGCGGCGCGCGGACGCCCGGCTAAATCGGTCTTTACCGTGCACAACCTGGCCTACCAGGGGATGTTTTACTCCTGGCATATGAATGATATCGAGCTGCCGTGGTCGTTTTACAACATGCATGGCCTCGAGTTTAACGGTCAGATCTCGTTTCTGAAGGCCGGTCTTTACTACGCCGACCATATTACGGCGGTAAGCCCGACCTACGCGCGCGAGATCACCGAACCGCAATACGCCTACGGCATGGAAGGGCTGCTGCGCCAGCGCCATCATGAAGGACGGCTGTCGGGGATCCTCAACGGCGTTGACGACGGTATCTGGAGTCCGCAAAACGATCTGCTGCTGCCGATGCGCTACGATCGCGACACGCTGGAGGAGAAGGCGGAGAACAAGCGTCAGCTGCAGATTGCGATGGGCCTGAAGGTCGATGACAAAGCGCCGCTGTTTGCCGTGGTCAGCCGCCTGACCAGCCAGAAAGGGCTGGATCTGGTGCTCGAAGCGCTGCCGGGTCTGCTTGAGCAGGGCGGCCAGCTGGCGCTGCTGGGCGCCGGCGATCCGGTGCTGCAGGAAGGTTTCCTCGCCGCCGCCGCCGAACATCCGGGCAAAGTGGGGGTGCAGATTGGCTACCATGAGGCCTTCTCCCATCGCATTATGGGCGGCGCCGACGTCATTCTGGTGCCGAGCCGCTTTGAACCGTGCGGCTTAACTCAGCTGTATGGTCTGAAGTACGGCACGCTGCCGCTGGTGCGCCGCACCGGGGGGCTGGCGGACACGGTCTCTGACAGTTCGCTGGAGAACCTTGCCGATGGTCTGGCGACAGGGTTTGTCTTTGAGGACAGCAATGCGCTGTCATTGCTGCGCGCTATCCGTCGCGCCTTTGTTCTCTGGTCGCGCCCGTCGCTCTGGCGCTATGTGCAGCGTCAGGCGATGAATATGGATTTTAGCTGGCAGGTTGCCGCGAACTCCTATCGCGAACTTTATCAACGCTTGATGTAACCACTGGAGTCATTGTTATGAATGTACCCTTTAGCTATGCATCACCGACGCTGAGCGTTGAGGCGTTAAAGCACTCTATTGCCTATAAGCTGATGTTTATCATCGGTAAAGATCCGGCCATCGCCAACAAGCATGAATGGCTTAACGCCACGCTGTTTGCCGTTCGCGATCGCATGGTGGAGCGCTGGCTGCGCTCCAACCGCGCGCAGCTTTCGCAGGAAGTGCGCCAGGTGTACTATCTGTCGATGGAGTTCCTGATTGGCCGTACCCTCTCTAACGCGCTGCTGTCGCTAGGCATTTATGACGATGTGAGCAGCGCACTGGCGGAGATGGGGCTCGATCTGGAAGAGCTGATCGATGAAGAGAATGACCCTGGTCTTGGCAACGGCGGTCTGGGCCGTCTGGCGGCCTGCTTCCTTGATTCCCTGGCGGCGCTGGGCCTGCCGGGACGCGGTTACGGGATCCGCTACGACTACGGGATGTTTAAACAGAATATCGTCGATGGCCGACAAAAAGAGTCCCCTGACTACTGGCTGGAGTACGGTAACCCGTGGGAGTTTGAGCGCCACAACACCCGCTATAAAGTGCGTTTCGGCGGCCGCATTCAGCAGGAAGGGAAGAAAACCCGCTGGATTGAGACGGAAGAGATTATTGCGGAAGCCTACGACCAGATCATCCCCGGCTTTGACACCGACGCCACCAACACGCTGCGTCTGTGGAGCGCGCAGGCCAGTAGCGAAATTAACCTTGGTAAATTCAACCAGGGCGACTACTTCGCTGCGGTAGAGGATAAAAACCACTCCGAAAACGTCTCCCGCGTGCTCTATCCGGATGACTCGACCTACTCCGGACGCGAGCTGCGTCTGCGCCAGGAGTATTTCCTCGTGTCGGCGACGGTACAGGATATTTTGAGCCGCCATTACATGTTGCATAAGACCTTTGACAACCTGGCGGACAAGATTGCCATTCACCTCAATGACACCCACCCGGTGCTGTCAATACCGGAGCTGATGCGCCTGCTTATCGACGAACATAAATTCAGCTGGGACGAGGCGTTCGAGGTGACCTGTCAGGTCTTCTCCTATACCAACCATACGCTGATGAGCGAGGCGCTTGAGACCTGGCCGGTGGATATGCTGGGCAAAATTCTGCCGCGCCATCTGCAGATTATCTTCGAGATTAACGATTACTTCCTCAAGACCCTGCAGGAGCAGTATCCCAATGATACCGCGCTGCTCAGCCGAACCTCGATTATCGACGAGTCCAACGGCCGTCGCGTGCGGATGGCCTGGCTGGCGGTAGTGGTCAGCCACAAGGTCAACGGCGTGTCGGAGCTGCATTCGCGGCTGATGGTGGAGTCGCTGTTTGCCGAATTCGCTAAAATCTTCCCGATGCGCTTTACCAACGTCACCAACGGCGTCACGCCGCGCCGCTGGCTGGCGCTGGCCAACCCGCCCTTGTCGAAAGTGTTGGATGAGCATATCGGCCGCACCTGGCGGACCGATCTGAGCCAGCTTGACGAGCTGAAGCAGCATATCGACTATCCGACGGTCAATCAGGCGGTGCGTCAGGCTAAACTGGAAAACAAACAGCGGCTGGCCAGCTATATTGCGCAGCAGCTTAATGTGGTGGTGAATCCGAAGGCGTTGTTTGATGTGCAGATCAAACGCATCCATGAGTACAAACGCCAGCTGATGAATGTGCTGCACGTCATTACCCGCTATAACCGGATCAAAGCCGATCCGCAGGCGGAGTGGGTGCCGCGAGTGAACATTTTCGCCGGTAAGGCGGCCTCGGCTTACTACATGGCCAAGCATATTATTCACCTGATCAACGATGTGGCCGCGGTGATCAATAACGATCCGCAGATTGGCGACAAGCTGAAGGTGGTCTTTATCCCCAACTACAGCGTCAGCCTGGCGCAGCTGATTATTCCGGCGGCAGACATGTCGGAACAGATCTCCCTCGCAGGCACTGAAGCTTCCGGCACCAGCAATATGAAGTTTGCCCTTAACGGGGCGCTGACTATCGGCACCCTCGATGGGGCGAACGTGGAGATGCAGGAGCACGTGGGCGAAGAGAATATCTTTATCTTCGGCAACACCGCGGAAGAGGTGGAGGAGCTACGTCGCAGCGGCTATAAACCACGCGAATACTACGAGCAGGATGAAGAGCTTCACCAGGCGCTGACGCAGATCGGTACCGGCGTGTTCAGCCCGGCGGAACCGGGGCGCTACCGCGACCTGCTGGATTCGCTGATTAACTTTGGCGACCACTACCAGGTGCTGGCGGACTATCGCAGCTATGTGGACTGTCAGGATCGCGTCGACGAGCTGTATCAACATCCGGAAGAGTGGGCCTATAAGGCGATGCTGAATATTGCCAACATGGGCTACTTCTCCTCTGACCGGACGATCCAGGAGTACGCGAAATATATCTGGCATATCGACCCGGTAAGGCTGTAAGCCAGTCAATGCAACACAACGGGGCCATTTGGCCCCGTTTCTGTCTGTGCGGAGAACGTTTTATTCGGAAAAGTGCCGGGGAGGATTCAGGCTATTGCGGGAATATACTATTGACGTGAATTCGCCAGCAGTACGATAAATGCTCAATAAGTTGACGTTCATAGCCTAATGGCTATAATATGGATGATAGCCTTTAGGCTATGAGGGATCGCCTATGTGGGATGTAGAAACGACGGATACGTTTGATGCCTGGTTCGAATTACAAAGTAGAGCTTTAAAAGAGGATATGTTGGCCACGATGCTCATCTTGTCTGAGTTTGGTCCGCAGCTTGGGCGCCCGTATGTTGATACGGTGAAAGATTCAACGTTTCAGAATATGAAAGAACTCCGGGTTCAGCATCATGGGCTCCCCATCCGCGCCTTTTTTGCTTTTGATCCTCTGCGGAAAGCTATCGTTTTATGTGCGGGCAATAAGGATGGCATGAATGAGAAACGTTTTTACAAAGAGATGATTACTCTGGCTGACAGAGAATTCAGCCAACACCTGACTAAGGAGCGATAATGGCCACGCTAAAAGAACTCATGGCGAAACAGAGTCCTGAAAGCCAGCAGCGTATTGCAGCGAAAGCGGCAGAGATACGCCAGTCTGTCGCTTTAAACTTGCTTCGAGAAGAGTTGCAAATGTCGCAAACAGAGATGGCTGCGGCTATGGGGGTAAAGCAGCCAACGATCGCTAAAATGGAACAGGCTGATAACGATCCGCGGCTTTCGACCCTAAAACGCTACATTGCGGCACTGGGGGGAGAACTCAGTATAAATGTCACGTTGCCGACTGGAAAAAAAGTCTCGTTTAATTTGTGAACAGGTATCCGGGCCAAGCGCAAGCCATAGCCCGGGTATTTCTCTCCTGGCGCCGCGCGATGTCAGGACGCTAACGACAGTTCAGACTTTCCCGCATGCTGCGCCAGCCATTCGCTGATGCGCGCTTGCTGCTCGGCATTCAGCCACATGCCCTGTTTGGTACGACGCCAGATGGCGTCATCCAGGCTGCGCACCCATTCGTGCTCAACCAGATACTTCAGCTCGGCTTCATAAAACTCATGGCCGAAATCTTCCCCCAGATCGCTCAGGGCGCTGGCTTCCTTCAGGATCCACTCGCTATTGCTCCCGTAGGTGCGGGCATAATGGCGGGCCAGTGATTCGCTGATGAACGGGAAGCGACGGCGTAGTTTTGCTGCATAGTCGTCGCGGTCGCCGCCGATATCGCCGCCGGGGAGCACCGCGGTTTTGGTCCATGCCGGGCCGATTCCTTTGTAATAGGGAGTCAGTTTTTCCAGCGCATGCTCGGCCAGCTTGCGATAGGTGGTCAGCTTCCCGCCGAAGACGGAGAGCAGCGGCGCCTGGCCGTTCTCATCGTGAATATCCAGCGTGTAGTCGCGGGTGATCGCCTGCGGCGAATCCGACTCGTCATCACACAGCGGACGGACGCCGGAGTAGGTCCAGACGATATCGTCCCGGCTGAGAGTCTTTTTAAAGTGCGCGTTATAGACGTTCAGCAGGTAATTAATCTCTTTATCATCAATGGCTACCGCTTTCGGATCGCCCTTATACTCGACGTCCGTCGTGCCGATGATGGAGAACTCATCCATCCACGGGATAACAAACACAATACGTTTATCTTCGTTTTGCAGAATATAGGCCTGCTTCTGAGTATGCACTCGCGGCACCACGATGTGGCTGCCCTTGATCAGGCGGATACCGTAAGGCGAGCGCAGATGCATCCCTTCGTCGAAGAACTGTTTGACCCATGGACCGGTGGCATTGACCAGACCGCGCGCCTTCCAGGTAAACTTCTCGCCGCTATCGATATCTTCCGCTTCCACCACCCACAGGCCATTCTCTCGTTTTGCCGAGATGGCGCGAGTGCGGGTCCGCACTTCGCCGCCTTTGCGGACAACCATCTGCGCGTTGGCCAGCACCAGGCGGGCATCGTCGACCCAGCAGTCGGAATATTCGAAACCGCGCACAATTTCCGGCTTAAGTACCGATTCTGCGCCAAAACGCAAGCCGGTGGAGCCCGGCAGGCTGGTGCGTTTGCCCAGATGATCGTACATAAACAAGCCGATACGGATCATCCATGCCGGACGCAGATGCGGACGATGCGGGAGACGAAAGCGCATCGGGAAGGCGATATGCGGAGCCATTTTTAACAGCACTTCACGCTCGGCCAGCGCTTCGCTGACCAGGCGGAACTCATAGTGTTCGAGGTAGCGTAGCCCGCCGTGGATAAGTTTGGAACTGGCGCTGGAGGTAGCGCAGGCGAGATCGCGCGCTTCCAGCATCAGTACGGATAAACCCCGCCCGGCGGCATCTGCCGCGATACCGGCACCGTTGATGCCTCCGCCTATCACAATCAGATCTTTGGTTTCCACGTTCTTACCCTCTCACACTTTCGTTTAAGCTCACAAATGCTCGATATCGCTCACTATAGCAAACAAACGCGCTTTTGGTAACATCAAAAAAACATTTTGGAGTGATGGGTGTAACATATTGGCGTTTCTTTACCGCCTGACGGTACACTACAGGGTAAAATTGGGCCGGCCATCGCCCGTCATGACGAGAAAGAGAAGAGAACCATGGAACAGTTTGAATGTATCAACGTTGAAGAAGCGCACCAGAAGCTGCATCAGCAGACGGCGGTGCTGGTGGATATCCGCGATCCGCAAAGCTATGCGATGGGCCATACGCCGGGCGCGTTTCATCTGACCAACGATACGCTGGGCGCGTTTATGCGTGACCACGACTTTGACACGGCGGTGATGGTGATGTGCTATCACGGCAACAGCAGCAAGGGCGCCGCGCAGTATCTGCTACAGCAGGGGTTTGATAAGGTCTACAGCGTTGATGGCGGGTTCGACGCCTGGCATCGCCATTTCCCGGCGGAAGTGGCGCACGGGACGTTTTAACGGCTGGCAGGTATACTATCCCCCTTTGTGTGGAATAAGCGATTCGCTGCATGTTAATGATTACCTCTTTTGCCAATCCACGGGTGGCCCAGGCGTTTGTCGATTATATGGCGACGCAGGGGATTATCCTGACCATTCAGCAGCACGCCCAGAGCGACGTCTGGCTGGCTGATGAGAGTCAGGCCGGGCGTGTCAGGGCTGAGCTGGCCCGCTTCCTTGAGAACCCGGCGGACCCGCGTTATCTGGCGGCGAGCTGGCAGTCCGGACAGACCAATAGCGGGTTGCGCTATCAGCGCTTTCCTTTCTTTGCCACGCTGCGGCATAACGCCGGCCCGTTCACCTGGGCGATTCTGCTCATCTGCATCGCGGTGTTTATCCTGCAAAATCTGTTGGGCGATCAGCCGGTGATGATTTGGCTGGCCTGGCCCTACGATCCTTCGCTGCAGTTCGAAGCCTGGCGCTATTTCAGCCATGCTTTCATGCATTTCTCGCTGATGCATATTCTCTTCAACCTGCTATGGTGGTGGTATCTCGGCGGCGCGGTGGAAAAACGCATCGGCAGCGGCAAACTGGTGGTGATCACCGTTATCAGCGCCCTGTTGAGCGGCTTCGTGCAGCATCAGTTTAGCGGCCCGTGGTTTGGCGGCTTATCGGGCGTGGTCTATGCGCTGATGGGCTACGTCTGGCTGCGGGGCGAGCGCGATCCGCAGAGCGGTATTTATCTGCAGCGCGGGTTGATACTCTTTTCTTTAGTGTGGTTAATTGCTGGCTGGTTTGACGTTTTCGGCATGGCGATCGCTAACGGCGCGCATGTGGCTGGTCTGGCGACCGGCCTGGCGATGGCGTTTGTTGATACCTTGCATGGGCGAAAACGCGCATAAAGACTTACCGACAGGGGTCGGGTAGGCGACATTTTTCCAGGGATATTTCATGAAACAAACACAACGTCATGACGCGATTATCGAGCTGGTAAAAAAACAGGGTTACGTCAGCACGGAAGAGCTGGTTGAGCAGTTCGCGGTCAGCCCGCAGACCATCCGCCGCGACCTGAATGATTTAGCCGAACAGAAAATGATCCTCCGCCATCACGGCGGCGCGGCGCTGCCCTCCAGCTCGGTGAACACCTCCTGGCACGATCGCAAAGCGACCCAGACGGCGGAAAAAGAGCGTATCGCCCGGCGGGTAGCCAGCGAGATCCCCGACGGGGCGACGCTGTTTATTGATATCGGCACCACGCCGGAAGCGGTGGCGCACGCCCTGCTCGATCACCACGATTTGCGCATTGTCACCAATAACCTGAACGTGGCCAACACGCTGATGGTGAAAGAGGACTTCCGCATTATTCTCGCCGGTGGTGAACTGCGTAGTCGCGACGGTGGGATCATTGGGGAAGCGACCCTGGATTTTATCTCGCAGTTCCGTCTCGACTTCGGCATTCTTGGCATCAGCGGCGTCGACAGCGATGGCTCGCTGCTGGAGTTTGATTATCATGAAGTGCGCACCAAGCGCGCGATCATTGAGAATTCACGCCACGTGATGCTGGTGGTGGATCATACCAAGTTTGGCCGCAATGCGATGGTCAATATGGGTAGTATCAGTATGGTCGATGCGGTCTATACCGACGTGCTGCCGCCGGCGGGCGTGCTGAAGGTCATCACCGATAACAACCTCCAGCTGGAGCTGTGCTAAACGGCAACGGCGTCGTCAGACGCCGTATCCCATCATCTTGAGTAACTGCTGAGCATGCTGCACCGCGTCTTGCCGGTGGGCGACGCCCAGTTTCTGATACAGGTTGCGAATGTGGGTCTTGATGGTGGTAGCCGCCACGTCAAGCTCGCCGGCAATCTGCTCGTTGCTGTAACCGGAATAGATTAAGCCAAGCACCTGCCATTCGCGCTGGGTCAGCGGGCTGGTGCGGATAAGCTCCGGCACCTCCGGGTGATTCAGCAGCCGCTCGACGAACCCTTCGTCAAAGTGGGCGAATTTGTGGCGATGATGCTGGTTGATGTCGCGCAGAATACGCTGGGCGCGGTGTTGCTCCAGCTCCGGCAGAGTGTTCAGCTGGATCAGCTGGCGCAGCTGCTGAGCCATCGCCTCGCCTTCAATCACAAAGTGGTTGATAAAGCCGGTGCGGTTGGCGAGCGTCAGGGCTTCGAGCAAGGCTTTCTGCGCTTCGCTCTTGCGTCCCGCCTGCCAGTACAGCTGGTTGAGCAGCAGCAGGTTGCGGTTGAGATCGCTCATCAAACGCAGCGAACGCGCATTTTCGTTCAGCTCTTCCAGCACCATTTCCGCCGGTTCGAAATCGCCCAGCAGGATCTGCGCCCGGGCAATGTTGCGCCACTGGCTCTGCAGGAAGTGGTTGTTGGCGAATTCCGGCTTCGGCGTCTGGCGCAGCCAGTTGGCCGCCGCGGTTTTATCGCCGGTCATCTGCCAGTAGATCACCCGCACCTTATCGGCGTTGGAGACCCAGTCGCTGTGATAGTGACCGTTACCGAGCAGGTTTTCCAGCCGGTTCAGGTGGCTACGGGCATTATCGAGATCGCCGCGCGCCAGCGAGCACTGGACCATCAGCGCCAGACACTGCAGCTGCTGCTGCGGCTGATAAGTTGAGAGAACGTCCATTCCCTGGCGGGCGCAGGCTTCAGCTTCGTCGAGGCGCGCCCATGCCCATAGCAGCTGAGAACGGATGCGCAGCAGGAACTCATGCATCGGCAACTGCTCAAGGTGCTGTTCACGCACCAGCTGGAAGGCTTTCTCCTGGCTCTCCCAGGCAGCCTGCAGGAAGCCCTGGGCAAAGAGAATTTCACTTTGCTGAATAATGCTCCACAGCGCGTAATGCCACACGTCGTGACGGCGGGCCATCTGTTCGGTCTGCTGCATCACGGCGAGGGATTTGGTCAGTTTCCCCTTGCAATGGAGGACTTCGCCATGCACCGAGGTGGCGACGATGCGGCTGTAATAGTTGGCCAGCGGCAACTCTTCCAGGGCCACCATCGACAGACGTTCCGCTTCGTCCTGGTCGCCGTCGTTAATCGCTACCTGTGCGCGCAGCGCGTTGAAATCGCCATGCATCGCGGTGTCCATTTCCACACTCATCTCCTGCTCGGCGCGCGCCAGCAGGGTGTTGACTTCGCTGTAACGATGCTGGCTCTGCATCAGCCAGGCCTGCAGCAGGATCAGGCGCGGATTTTCCAGCAGATTTGACCAGGGCAGCGCCGACAGCGACTGCTCCAGCAGCCCTAGTTCGCTATGGTTAAACATGCCCCAGGCGTGGTTGAGTAAGATATCGCGCAGCATTTTGGCATCGCCAGCGGCCAGCGCATGATGAATGGCCTCGCTGGGGAACCCTTGCGCCATCCAGCTTTCCGCCGCAGCGCGGTGGATCTCCGGCAGTTCAACCGCCAGCTCCCACTGACAACGCTGGCGCAGGAAGCTGCCAAACAGCGGGTGATAGCGGAACCATTCACCGGAATCATCCATCCGCTGCAGGAATAGCCCCTGGCGTTCGATCTCCTCCAGCTGCATCTGGCCATTCTCTTCGCCGGTGACGCGCACGATTAACGCGTCGTTCATCGAGCGCAGCAGAGAACTCTTCAGCAAAAAGTTACGCGTGCGGGCGTCGACGTTATCCAGTACTTCATCCACCAGATAATCCGACAGATGGCTGGCGTTAATCCCGGCGAGGCGGCGGGCGGAGTGTTGGGCGGAAGAGTTATTCTGGCGGGCGGAGAGGGCGATGAGCTGCAGCGCGGTGGCCCACCCGGCGACATCGTCGCACAGCCGGCTGCTGTCGTCGGCTTCGATTGGCGACGTCAGACGGCAGTCGAAAAATTGTTTCGCTTCCTGGTGGGTAAAGGCCAGCTGCTGGCTGCCAATCTCCAGAAGCTGATCGCGGACGCGCAGGTTGGCAATGCCCAGCTGCGGCAGGTTACGCGACAGCACCACCAGGGTCATATTCTCCGGCTGATGGCGCAGGAAAAAGCGCATCGCGTCATGGATCACCGGATTATTGATCAGGTGATAATCATCAATGACGAGGTACAGCGGGCGCTGCCAGTCGGCGAGTTCAATAAACAGCTGCGCAAAAAGAGAGGAGAGGCTGGCGTACTGGCGCTTTTGCACCATCGCTTCACTGGCCCCGCAGTGGTTGCCGGTGGCCTGCTGGATCGCCGCGATCAGATAGCTGGCAAAACGCTCCTGCTGATTGTCGCCTTCGTCCAGCGAAAACCACCCGAGATCGTTTTTACCCGCGGCCCACTGAGAAATGAGCGTTGTTTTACCGTACCCGGCAGGGCTGGTGATCAGCACGAGACGATAATTGTTCGCGCCGGAAAGTTTCGCCAGTAAACGCTCACGAACCACAGTGTGTTCAAGGCGGACCGGACGACTTAATTTGGACGGAATCAACATAGTTCTACATTTCGCTGTGCAAGAGAGAGGTTGCGATTTTTTTTGCGCTTCGTAATTAATATCTAATAAGGTCGGTGATTATGAAATTTATTGCAAGTTATGTCCGAACTTTATGCTCTTGAATTTGCTCTATGTCACAAATTTTGACATTGGTTGAGAATGGGGAAAAATCGCAGGCAGAACTCGCCGCCAGCGGTTTTCAGGCGGCGGCTGGCGGAGCGGGGAGAGATTTATTTTATGTGAAGAGTAGTTGTTTGTTTTTATTAAATTATTGTCAGAGATTTCTTAGAAGTAATCTTTTTTGCGGATCAATGTGATGAAATGTGCTTATTTCTCCAGAGCTCTCTATTTATTTTTTTAATAACCTGGCGAGAGGCGGAAAGATTTTTAGCGCGTATTGGCCTGTAACAAATTTTTTCCCTGCGGACGTAACCTCTCGATTGTCATATCGCGGTGATTTTTACAGCATATTTTTGCCTTCTCACCCACACTATAGTGTCCAGGATCACACTTTTCGCTCATCCCCGCCACTCCTCCCTGTCTAATCCCCGTCGGGATGAGGACGATGAATCGGGAGGTCGGCACACTAGCGCCATCGTTTTAGTAAAGGACCCGGATCTCATTATGTCACAGACTTCATTTAACAAAGCTCAGTTTCAGGCTGCACTGACGCGTCAGTGGCAGCATTTTGGTTTACAGTCCGCTTCCGAGATGACACAGCGTCAATGGTGGCGCGCGGTCAGCGGAGCGCTGGCGGAACTTCTGGCGGCGCAGCCGGTAGCGAAACCGGCGCAAGGACAGCGTCACGTTAACTACATCTCGATGGAGTTTCTGATTGGTCGCCTGACCGGCAACAACCTGCTCAACCTGGGCTGGTACGAGGGCGTCAGCGACGCGCTGAAAGGCTACGACGTCAACCTCACCGATCTGCTGGAAGAAGAGACAGACCCGGCGCTGGGTAACGGCGGCCTGGGACGTCTGGCAGCCTGCTTCCTCGACTCCATGGCGACGGTGGGGCAGTCGGCGACCGGTTACGGTCTCAATTACCAGTATGGCCTGTTCCGCCAGTCCTTTGACGATGGCCAGCAGATGGAAGCCCCGGACGACTGGGGGCGTAACAGCTACCCGTGGTTCCGCCATAACGAGGCGCTGGATGTCCAGGTCGGCATCGGCGGGAAAGTCAGCAAAAACGGCGAATGGCAGCCGGCGTTCGTCATTACCGGCGAAGCCTGGGACCTGCCGGTGCTTGGCTATCGCAACAACGTCGCCCAGCCACTGCGTCTGTGGCAGGCCAAACACGCTCATCCGTTCAACCTGACCAAATTCAACGATGGCGATTTCCTGCGCGCCGAGCAACAGGGCATCGACGCGGAAAAACTGACCAAGGTGCTGTACCCGAACGACAACCATCAGGCCGGTAAAAAACTGCGCCTGATGCAGCAGTACTTCCAGTGCGCCTGCTCAGTGGCCGATATCCTGCGTCGTCATCATCTGGCAGGCCGCAAGCTGGCCGAGCTGGCGGATTACGAAGTGATCCAGCTGAACGATACGCACCCGACCATCGCCATTCCGGAGCTGCTGCGCGTGCTGATCGACGAGCGCCAGCTGAGCTGGGACGACGCCTGGGCGATCACCAGCAAAACCTTTGCTTACACCAACCACACCCTGATGCCGGAAGCGCTGGAGTGCTGGGATGAGAAGCTGGTGAAAGCGCTGCTGCCGCGCCATATGCAGATCATTAAAGAGATCAACGACCGCTTTAAACAGCTGGTGGACAAAACCTGGCCGGGCGATAAGCAGGTCTGGGCGAAGCTGGCGGTGGTGCATGACAAGCAGGTTCGGATGGCCAACATGTGCGTGGTGGGCGGCTTTGCTGTCAACGGCGTGGCGGCGCTGCACTCGGATCTGGTGGTAAAAGATCTGTTCCCGGAATATAACCAGCTGTGGCCGAACAAATTCCATAACGTGACCAACGGCATCACGCCTCGCCGCTGGATCAAGCAGTGCAACCCGGCGCTGGCCTCGCTGCTGGATGAGACGCTGAAAAAAGAGTGGGCCAATGACCTCGACCAGCTGATCAACCTGGAAAAATACGCTGACGATGCGGCGTTTCGTCAGACTTATCGCGATATCAAGCAGGCCAACAAAGTTCATCTGGCTGAGTTTGTGAAGCAGCGTACCGGGATTGAGATCAACCCGCAGGCGATTTTCGATATTCAGATCAAACGCCTGCACGAGTACAAGCGTCAGCACCTTAACCTGCTGCATATTCTTGCGCTGTACAAAGAGATCCGCGAAAACCCGCAGGCGGACCGCGTGCCGCGCGTCTTCCTGTTCGGCGCGAAAGCGGCGCCGGGCTACTATCTGGCGAAAAACATTATTTTTGCCATCAATAAGGTAGCGGAAGCGATCAACAATGACCCGAAAGTCGGCGATAAGCTGAAGGTGGTCTTCCTGCCGGACTATTGTGTATCGGCAGCGGAAAAACTGATCCCGGCGGCGGATATCTCCGAGCAGATCTCCACCGCGGGTAAAGAAGCCTCTGGCACCGGCAACATGAAGCTGGCGTTGAACGGCGCGCTGACCGTCGGGACGCTGGATGGCGCTAACGTGGAAATCGCTGAGCAGGTGGGCGAGGAAAACATCTTTATCTTCGGCCACACGGTTGAAGAGGTGAAAGCCCTGAAAGCGAAAGGCTACGATCCGCTGAAATGGCGTAAAAAAGACAAGCTGCTCGATGCGGTGCTTAAGGAGCTGGAGAACGGCACCTACAGCAACGGCGACAAGCATGCCTTCGATCAGATGCTGCACAGCCTGCTGCAGGGCGGCGATCCGTACCTGGTGCTGGCCGATTTCGAAGCCTACGTAGCGGCGCAAAAACGGGTAGATGAGCTGTATCGCGACCAGGAGGCCTGGACCCGCGCGGCTATCCTCAACACCGCGCGCTGCGGCATGTTCAGCTCCGACCGCTCGATCCGCGATTATCAGCAACGTATCTGGCAGGCGAAACGCTAAAGGAAGGCCTATGGAGAGTAAACGCCTCGATAATGCCGCGCTGGCGGCGGGCATCAGCCCCAGCTATATCAATGCGCACGGCAAGCCGCAGTCTATCGCGGCTGTCACCAAACAGCGCCTGCTGGATGCGATGCATCGCTCTACCGCCGCCACGAAAGTGGCGGTTAACCCGCTGCCGAACGTGAAAATTTTCACCCACGGCAAAAAAATGTCGCTGCCGGTGGCAGGACGCGGTGAGTATCAGTGGATCCTGACCACTGAGGACGGTAAGCAGTATCAAGGGAAAACCCGCGGCGGCGAGACGCTGCCGCTGCCGGCTAAACTGCCGGAGGGGTACCACTCCCTGACGCTCACCCAGGAGGGAGAGCGTTGGCACTGCCGGACCATTGTCGCGCCGGCGCGCTGCTACGAACCGCAGCCGCTGAAAGAGGGGAAAAAGCTGTGGGGCACCTGCGTGCAGCTTTATACCCTGCGCTCGGAGAAAAACTGGGGGATCGGCGATTTTGGCGATCTGCGGGCCATGTTGCCGGAAATCGCCCGCCGCGGCGGGTCGTTTATTGGCCTTAACCCGATACATGCTCTCTATCCGGCGAACCCGGAGAGCGCCAGTCCGTATAGCCCGTCTTCACGTCGCTGGCTAAACGTCATCTACATCGACGTTAATGCGGTTGAAGATTTCCAGCGTAGCGAAGAGGCGCAGGCGTGGTGGCAGTCCGCAGCGACCCAGCAGGCCTTGCAGGCGGCGCGGCAAACGGATGATGTCGACTATACCGCGGTCACCACGCTGAAAATGACCGCGCTGCGTATGGCGTGGAAACGATTCTCTCGTCGTGAAGATGAGCAGATGACGGCGTTCCGCGAGTTTGTTCTGCGCGAAGGGGAAAGCCTCTACTGGCAGGCCGCTTTCGATGCGCTGCACGCCTGGCAGGTACAACAGGACCCGCTGCGCTGGGGCTGGCCGGCCTGGCCGAAGGCCTTTCAGGATATCGACAGCCCGGAGGTGAAAGCCTTCTGCATTGAGCATGAGGACGACGTCAGTTTCTATCTCTGGCTGCAGTGGCTGGCCTGGAGCCAGTTCGCCGCCTGCTGGGAAACCAGCCAGCGCGACGGGATGCCGATTGGCCTCTACCGCGATCTGGCGGTGGGCGTCGCCGAAGGCGGGTCGGAGACCTGGTGCGACCGTGAGCTGTACTGCCTGAAAGCGTCCGTGGGCGCGCCGCCGGATATTCTGGGCCCGCTGGGCCAGAACTGGGGCCTGCCGCCGATGGATCCGCATATTATTGCCGCTCGCGCCTATGAGCCGTTTATCGACCTGCTGCGCGCCAATATGCAGAACTGCGGCGCGCTGCGCATCGATCACGTAATGTCGGTGCTGCGTTTGTGGTGGATCCCCTATGGTGAAACCGCCGACCATGGCGCTTACGTTCAGTATCCCGTCGACGATCTGCTGTCGCTTCTGGCGCTGGAAAGCCAGCGTCATCGCTGCATGGTGATCGGCGAAGACCTGGGCACGGTACCGGTGGAGATTGTCAGCAAGTTACGCAACAGCGGCGTCTATTCTTATAAGGTGCTCTATTTTGAGAGTGATGCAGAGAAAACGTTCCGCGCGCCGGCGCTGTACCCGGAGCAATCAATGGCTGTGGCGACGACGCACGACCTGCCCACCCTCCGCGGCTACTGGGAAAGCGGCGATCTGACGCTAGGTAAAGCGCTGGGGCTCTATCCTGATGAGGTGGTGCTGCGCGGACTGTACCAGGACCGCGAGCTGGCGAAGCAAGGGCTGCTGGATGCGTTGCATAAGTACGGCTGTCTGCCCAAACGTGCCGGGCATAAGGCCTCGCTGATGAGCATGACCGGGATCCTCAACCGGGGGATGCAGCGTTACATTGCCGACAGTAACAGTGCGCTACTGGGCCTGCAGCCGGAAGACTGGCTGGAGATGGCGTCGCCGGTTAACATTCCGGGTACCAGCACCGAATACCCGAACTGGCGCCGGAAGCTGTCCGTCACCCTGGAGCAGATGTTTGCCGATGAACAGGTCAATAAGCTGATTAAGGATCTGGATAAACGGCGCAAGGCGGCGAGCAAGAAAGCCGCCGCCAGATGACTTCCCGCCGCGTCGTTTGCTGCGCGGCGATGAGCATGTCCGATAAAAAAGGCCGGTCCGCATTATGCGGACCGGCCTTTTTCTGTGCGGGAGTATCCTTACACCACCATCCCCAGCAGCAGACAGCCTACCAGGCCGCATACTGAGATAATGGTTTCCAGCACCGACCAGGACCTGATGGTCTCGCCGATGGTCAGGTTAAAGTACTCTTTGAACAGCCAGAAACCCGGATCGTTGACGTGAGAGAAGATAACGCTGCCGGAGCCAACGGCGATAACCATCAGTTCCGGGCTGACGCCGGTGGTGGCGATCAGCGGCGCGGCAATCCCGCCTGCGGTGATGGCGGCAACGGTCGCCGAACCCAGCGCGATACGCAGCACTGCGGCGATTGACCACGCCATAAACAGCGGAGACATGTTCGATTCGTGCATGATAGAGGCGATGTATTTATCCATGCCGCTATCCACCAGCACCTGTTTGAAGGCGCCGCCGCCGCCGATGATCAACAGCATCATCGCGATGATTTTAATAGAAGAAGTCAGGGTATCGTTGATCTGCTCCATGGAGCGGCCGCGGTTCAAACCGAAGGTGAACAGGGCGATCAGTACCGCAATCAGGGTGGCCATCACCGGGTCGCCGAAGAACTCAGCAATCGGCAGGAAGGCGTGGCCCTTCGGCAGGATCATCTCGGCCACGGCGCGCATCGCCATCAGGATCACCGGTACCAGCGAGGTCCAGACGCTGACGCCAAAGCCAGGCATCTCTTCTTCTGTGAACACTTTCGGGTTATGCAGGCCTTCCGGGATCGGCTTATCAATGCCTTTCAGGAAGCGCGCAAACACCGGCCCTGCCAGGATAACCGTCGGGATAGCCAGAATGGTGCCGTAGAGCAGCGTTTTGCCCATATCGGCATGGAAGATGGTGGCAATCGCTGTCGGACCCGGATGCGGCGGCAGGAAGCCGTGGGTGACAGAGAGCGCGGCGGCCATCGGGACACCGACGTACAGCAGCGGGATGCGGGCCGAGGCGGCGATGGTAAATACCAGCGGCAGCATCAGCACGAAGCCTACTTCATAGAACAGCGCGAAGCCGACGGTGAAGCCGGTCAGGACCACGGCCCACTGAATATGCTTCTTACCGAACTTATTGATAAGGGTAGTGGCGATACGCTGGGCGCCGCCGCAGTCTGCCAGCAGTTTACCGAGCATAGCGCCGAAGCCCATGATCAGCGCGAGGCTGCCAAGGGTGCCGCCAACGCCGTTCTTGATAGAGACGATCACTTTATCCAGCGGCATACCCTGCATTAATCCGACGGCGAGCGCCACCAGAACCAGCGCAATGAAGCCGTTCATTTTGAAACGGATCATTAACAGCAATAACAGGGCAACCCCGATAGCAACGATGATTAATGGCATGATTTACCTGGCCTTAATTTGTTATGGGTAACGTCAAAGATTCAACCTGTAAGACATCTGCCCCATGTGGGAGCAAAATAGTCTGGCACCGTAAATACTTGCATTATCCTTACCCAGAGAAAGGATAGCTGGCTATTTTTTTGCCGGTGGTGCCTGAAGGGGATGATACGGGTAACATGTGAGGGTTGAGAATCACCTGACGGGGGAAAATGTTAAATATGAGACTTAAGTCATACTCTTTCCCCGGTTTTTGCCGGTCATTTAGCGGGAGATGTTGCGCGGTAACACAGAAAGGGCCAGGGAGGACCGGCGGCAGGGTGCCGCCGGAGGAAGGCTTAGTAGTAGGAGTGCTCGCCGCGCTGATGCTCGGTCAGATCGCGAACCCCTTTCAGCTCCGGAAACTCGTTCAGCAGCTGCTTTTCAATGCCTTCTTTCAGAGTCACGTCAACCATCGAACAGCCGTTGCATCCGCCGCCGAACTGCAGAATAGCCAGACCGTCGTCGGTGATCTCCATCAGCGACACGCGGCCGCCGTGGCCTGCCAGCTGCGGGTTAATCTGCGACTGCAGCAGGTACTCGACGCGCTCCATCAGCGGGGCATCGTCAGAGACTTTGCGCATCTTGGCGTTCGGCGCTTTCAGCGTCAGCTGCGAGCCAAGCTGGTCGGTGACGAAATCAATTTCAGCGTCTTCCAGATAGGGCGCGCTGAGCTCATCGACATAGGCGGTCAGCTGTTCAAATTTCAGCGCCGTGTCGGTGTCTTCCACCGCATCCGGTGGGCAGTAAGATACGCCGCACTCAGCGTTTGGGGTGCCGGGATTAATCACAAATACGCGAATTTGCGTCCCTTCTTCCTGATTTGCCAGCAGTTTGGCAAAGTGCGCTTGTGCAGCATCGGAAATACGGATCATAGCGTTGGCCTAATAGTTGACTATTTTACTGGGTTATAATACGCCCATCAGCGGGGGTCTACAAGGTACGGCACAAACACCATACCTGAACCGTCGCGGCGCCGTTTCGCAAAAGCAGGCGGGATATCTCGGCGACGGTGCTGCCGGTCGTGACGACATCATCCACGATAGCGATATGGAGTCCCTCCACGGCAAATTCAAGCTGAAAGGCATTTTTCAGGTTCTGCCTGCGCTGGCGGGCATTGAGCGAATGTTGGACGGCGCCGGCTCGCTGGCGCGTCAGGCCTTCCCGATGCCAGACGCAACCTCGCCAGCGGGCTAACGGTCGGCACAGTTCGTCACACTGATTATAACCCCGGCGCCAGCGGCGGCGATGCCACAGCGGTACGCCGACCATACCGTCCACCGGCGGCAAATCGTCACACTGCAGAAGACGCAGCAGCAGCAGGCGCGCGAGGGCGGGCCCCAGCTCCGGACGATGGTGAAACTTCAACTGCTGGACCAGACCGCTCAGCGGCGGGCGATAGTCATTGACTGCCACCAGCCAATGCCAGGGAGGTGGTTTTTGCAGGCAGCGGCCGCAGGGGTGATGGGATGTCGCCGCCGGCAGGCCACACTGGGGGCAGAGCGGGGGGCAGGCGAGCAGGGCGCGGCTGCAGCGGGAGCAGATCCCCCAGCAGGCGACCGCCAGCGGCATTTGGCATAGCCAGCATAAGCTGTGTGCTGTTAGCATATTTGGCCTTCTGTCCAGTAAAAAAGAGAACGGTAACGGATGAACGACATCTGGTGGCAAACAATCGGCGAAGGGGATTGTCATCTTGTGCTGCTGCACGGCTGGGGACTGAACGCTCAGGTATGGGATTGCATCACGCCGCAGCTGGCTTCGCATTTTACCCTCCACCTGGTGGATCTGCCTGGCTATGGCCGCAGCGGCGGGTATGGGGCGATGTCGCTCGAGGCGATGGCGCAGCGGGTGCTGGAGCAGGCTCCTCCTCAGGCGGTGTGGCTGGGCTGGAGCCTGGGCGGGCTGGTGGCAAGCCAGGTGGCGATGATGCACCCGGAACGCGTGCAGGCGCTGGTGACGGTTGCCTCTTCCCCCTGTTTCGCGGCTTGTGACGACTGGCCCGGCATCAAACCCGAGGTGCTGGCCGGGTTTCAGCAGCAGCTGAGCGACGATTTCCAGCGCACCGTCGAGCGATTCCTCGCTCTGCAAACCATGGGCACAGAGAGCGCGCGTCAGGATGCGCGGGCGTTAAAGCAGGCGGTGCTCTCGCTGCCGATGCCTTCCGCCGAGGCGCTGAACGGCGGACTGGAGATCCTCAGAACCGTCGATCTGCGCCAGGCGCTGGTTGGGTTGCCGATACCGTTTCTGCGGCTGTATGGCCGGCTGGACGGACTGGTGCCGCGCAAGATTGTCCCGCTGCTGGATGAGCTGTGGCCGGAAAGCGAGTCAATCCTCTTCGATAAGGCGGCGCATGCGCCGTTTGTTTCCCATCCCGCGGCCTTCTGCGAGCCGCTGCTGGCGTTGAAAACGCGGCTGGGGTAATTTTTTTTGCCGCGCCATGGTAAATGGGCCATTCCTAGCAATACTTAGGTTGTTACGGTGGTTGATTATTTCATTCCGCCACCGTGACCTACAATAACAACCTTATGGAGAGTAGAGGCTATGAAACTTGTTACAGGAATGGTTGCATCTCTGGTGATTGGCACCCTGTCTTTTGGCGCATTTGCCGCGAAAGAGATCCAAAAAGAAGACGTGGCGAAGATGAATTTGACCAAGGTCGGCAGCATCACGACCTCCAGGACGACGTCACCGATGGACGCCCGACGCGATCTGTCTAAAAAAGCCGATGAGCTGGGTGGGAAATACTTTGTGGTGATTGCCGGGCAGAAAAACGAAAAAACCGTACACGCTAACGCTGACGTTTATAAATAATCCAGTCATAAAAAACGGGCCTGTTGGCCCGTTTTTCACTGCTGACTTACTCGTTTTACCCGTTGCACGACCAGGCCTGACTCCTTTCATCGCAGCGCCCACCACTCCTGCTGGCACGCCGCTTTCCCTTCAGGACAGCTTTTACAGCTGCCTGAGAGACAGCCCTCGCTCGTTTCGCTGATCCGTACCACCTTACCCATGGCTTCCATCCGTTCCAGCATCGCGTCAATCAGCGGCTGAGGCGTCCGCAGGCGGGCGCTGAGCTGTTTCGCCTCCATACGCCCCTGCAGGGCCAGCATATCGCGGACTTCCATTAACGACGCCACAGACCCTCCTTAGTGGCAATCGCCAGCCGGGCTGGAACAGCAGGAGGCCGGCGTTTTTCGGGTGGCCAGCAGCGAGACATCCACCCGGCTGCGCGCCCGGCGCAGCAGGCCGAAGAGCACCACGTTGAACAACACCACCGCCAGGATACACACCAGGCTGTAGCGCGGATGGTCGCTAAAGCTGACGGTCTGGTAATAGAGCGTCGAGAGCGAATAGGCGATATTCAGCCCCCACAGGATGGAGAAGGTCATCCAGCCGCGGCTCGATTCGCGGGCGATGGCGCCCATCACCGAGATGCAGGGGATATAGAGCAGAACGAAGATCAGGTAGCTGTATGCCGCCGCCGCGCTGCCAAATTTACTGCCCATCACGCCCATGGCGCCGGTGGCCATCTCGCCATCGCCTTTGCTGGCTTCGATGGGGTTGGCCAGGACGCTGAGGCTGAAGGTGTCTTTCAGTCCCTGCCATGTTTCGTCGACGGCGGCGAGCAGTTCTTCGCCGAGGCTGAAGGTCTGCGGATTGAATTCCTCATTCTGGATATCTTCGGCGGTATAGAGGGTGTTCAGCGTACCGACCACCACCTCCTTCGCCATCGCGCCGGTAAACAGGCCGACGGTGGCCTGCCAGTTATCTTCATGCACGCCGATCGGTTTAAACACCGGCGTAATGACCCGGCTCACCGAGGCCAGCGCGGAGTCGTTGATGTTGTCGACGACCTTACCGCTCAGCGAGAAGCTGTTCAGCGCGCTGAGGAAGATGCTGACAATGACGATCACCTTCCCGGCGCGCAGCACAAAGCCTTTCAGGCGCTGCCAGGTCTGGATAATCAGGCTCTTGATGTGCGGGACGTGGTACACCGGCAGCTCCATCACGAACGGCGAGGCTTCGCCACGCATAATGGTGTGCTTCAGCATCAGGCCGGTGAGAATGGCCATCACAATGCCCAGCACGTAGAGCGAGAAGACCGCCAGCGCACCGTTCTGACCAAAGAACGCGGCCGCGAAGACGGCGAAGATCGCCAGCCGCGCGCCGCAGGACATAAACGGCGCCATCATAATGGTCATCAGACGCTCGCGCGGTGCGTCAAGGGTGCGGGCGCCCATCACCGACGGCACGTTGCAGCCGAAACCGACAATCAACGGGACAAAGGATTTCCCCGGCAGGCCGAGGGCTTGCATCAGGCGGTCCATGACAAAGGCGGCGCGCGCCATGTAGCCGGAGTCCTCGAGGAAGGAGAGGAACAGATACATCATGCCGATCTGCGGCACCAGCGGCAGTACGGTGTTGATACCGCCGCCGATCCCCTGGGCGAGGAACACGGTCAGCCAGTCCGGGAAGTGCAGGGTGTAGCCCAGCCATTGAATACCGTGAATAAAGACCGCGACCGAACCGGCATCAAAAATCGGCTGCAGCGCGCCGCCGATGTTGATCGCCAGCAGGAACATCAGGTACATGACAAAGAGAAAAATCGGCAACCCGAGGAAGCGGTTGAGGATCACTTTGTCCATCGCCGCGGTGAAGCGGCTCGGCTCGGCGGTCAGGGTGTTGCTGACGGCGTCGCAAATGGCGGCGATGGTCTGATAGCGTGCGTCTGCGATATGCAACGCCGGGTCGTCGATCTCGTCGCTGAGATTCGCCAGAGCAATATCCAGTTTATCGGCGGCGTCGCCGGCATAGGCCCGGCTGTAGATATCGCCCTCCAGCATCTGCAGACCCAGCCAGCGCCGCTGCCGGGTCGGGATCTGCGCTGACATTTGCTGCGCCAGCAGGTCAGCTTCGCGCAGCAGCGGCTGCGGATAGTGAACCAGCTCAATATCGCTGTTCGCCTGATGACGGTCGAGGGCAATCTTCAGCGCTTCGATTCCGCGTCCGCGGGTTGAGACCAGCGGAATGACCGGGCAGCCGAGACGGGCGGCGAGGGCGTCGATATCGATACGCACCTGCTGCTTTTCGGCGATATCCAGCATGTTCAGCGCGACGACGCAGGGGATCCCCAGCTCGAGCAGCTGCAGCGTCAGATAGAGGTTTCGCTCAAGGTTGGAGGCATCAACCACGTTAATCAGCATGTCGGCATCGCCGCTCAGGATGTAGTGGCAGGCAATCTGCTCGTCCAGCGAGGTCTGCGAAGAGATGGTGGTCAGGGAGTAGGTTCCCGGCAGGTCGACCAGCGTGACCTGATGGTCAGTGGTGGCGAAAACGCCCTCTTTACGCTCAACGGTGACCCCGGCCCAGTTGCCTACGCGCTGGCGGGCGCCGGTCAGCTGATTAAATAAGGTGGTCTTGCCAGAATTAGGATTACCAATTAAACCAACGGTTAATTTTTTCATATTTCAGACTCTTGTGCCGGGCCAGCCGTTATTGTGCAACCGCTTCCAGTTCGATTAAGGCGAGATCTTTTTTGCGTAATACCAGACTGACGCGTCGGGTTTCAATATGAACAGGATCGCCGAGCGGCGCTACGCGAACCACATGAAAAGAGGAACCGGGCAGCATGCCGAGGGAGAGTAATTTCTGACGGTATGCTGGGCTAATATCGCGGGAGAATCCGGTAATTTTCCACGCACTATCAGGTGTGAATTGCATAGGGCCTACTTGTCTATCGCTAACCGAAGAAGAATTTTCCGGACGCCTGGAGGCAGCTGCGCCGGGGACCGTAGCCAACGAAAAAGGAAAAAACGTTCTGAAAGTGATGATAATGAGAATGGTTTTTATCATCAATACATATGATGCGCTTCGCGCTATTTTTATAGCGAAAATCACCTTTTTATTGATATGCCGCAAAATCCAGTCGGTGATCAAATAGCGCAAAATATTATTTCGGCGATCTAATGTTTAATTAAGGTTTCTTAAGTTAACGAAATGAAAATAATAATTTCGCGACCTTTCCTTAACGGAATTAATGCAGATTATCAGAAATGACTGAACCCGTTTTGCGCGTAATGGCGGCCGTATCGCCAGGGGATAAAAAATGAAAACTGCCCCTGAAAAGGGGCAGGGAGAGATTAGCGTTTTTTACCCATCGCCGCAGCGAGGGCATCCATCATTGCGCTGTTACCGGCAGGCTGTGCCTCGCGACCGCGGGGTTTGGCGGCTTTCGCGGCCGGGCGGTTGCCCTGGGGGCGATCCTGACCGCCGCCGCGGCGGGCGTTGCTGTCGCCTGGCTGCTCGTCGAGACGCATGGTCAGAGCGATACGTTTACGCGGCAGATCGACTTCCATGACTTTGACCTTCACGATGTCGCCCGCTTTCACCACGGTGTGCGGATCTTCAACAAACCGGTCAGAAAGCGACGAAATGTGTACCAGTCCATCCTGATGGACGCCGATATCGACAAACGCGCCGAAATTGGTGACGTTGGTGACGGCGCCTTCCAGGATCATCCCCGGCAGCAGATCGTTCATGGTCTCTACGCCGTCGGCGAACTTCGCCGTCTTAAACTCCGGACGCGGATCGCGGCCCGGTTTTTCCAGCTCTTTGATAATGTCGGTGACGGTCGGAACGCCGAACTTCTCATCGGTGAAATCCACGGCCTTCAGATGACGCAGTTCGCTGCTGTTGCCCATCAGATCTTTCAGCGCCTGTTGGGTGGCGGCCAGAATGCGCTCGACCACCGGATAGGCTTCCGGGTGCACGGTGGAGGCATCCAGCGGGTTATCGCCATGGTTGATACGCAGGAAGCCGGCGCACTGTTCAAAGGCTTTCGGCCCCAGACGGCTGACCTTCAGCAACTGCTGGCGATTCTGGAACTGGCCGTTCTCGTCGCGCCAGGCAACGATGTTCTGCGCCATCATGCGGGTCAGGCCGGCGACGCGGGTCAGCAGCGGAACGGAGGCGGTGTTCAGGTCAACGCCGACGGCGTTCACGCAGTCTTCCACCACTGCGTCCAGCTTACGCGCCAGTTGGGTCTGGCTGACATCGTGCTGATACTGGCCGACGCCAATCGATTTCGGGTCGATTTTCACCAGCTCGGCCAGGGGATCCTGCAGACGGCGGGCGATGGAGACCGCGCCGCGCAGCGACACGTCGAGGTCCGGGAACTCCTGGGCCGCCAGCTCGGAGGCGGAGTAAACGGAAGCCCCGGCTTCGCTGACGATCACCTTCTGGGCGGTGACTTTCGGGAACTGCTTCTGCACGTCGAGGAAGAAACGCTCGGTTTCACGCGAGGCGGTACCATTGCCGATGGCCACCAGCTCAACATTGTACTTTTCACACAGCGCGGCGACGACGACGGCCGCTTTGGCGGCCTGGCCGGTATGGGGATAGATGGTATCGGTGGCGACCAGTTTACCGGTGGCGTCGACGACGGCCACTTTCACCCCGGTGCGCAGGCCCGGATCGAGTCCCATGGTGGCGCGCAGCCCGGCGGGCGCGGCCATCAGGAGGTCGTGCAGGTTACGGGCGAAGACGTTGATGGCTTCGTCCTCCGCGCGCTCGCGCACGGTGCCCATCAGCTCGGTTTCGAGGTGCATCAGCACTTTGATACGCCAGGTCCAGCTGACGACACCTTTACGCCAGCTGTCCGCCGGGGCGTTATTCAGGCGCAGGCCAAGGTGGTCGATAATAATTTGCTCGCCGTGGCTCTCTTTCGGCGGCTCGTCAAACTGCGGATCGGCGTTTAAAGAGAGCTGCAGCACGCCTTCGTTGCGACCGCGGAACATCGCCAGCGCGCGATGCGACGGCACGGTGGCGATCGGTTCATGGTGATCGAAGTAGTCGCGGAATTTGGCGCCTTCCTCTTCTTTGCCGCTGACGACGGTGGAGACCAGGTGGGCGTTTTTCCACAGATAGTCACGGACCTTCGCCAGCAGCGCGGCGTCTTCGGCAAACCGCTCCATCAGAATATAGCGCGCGCCGTCCAGGGCCGCTTTGCTGTCGGCGATGCCGTTGTCAGCGTTAATATATTTTGCGGCTTCCGCTTCCGGATCGTGGGCCGGTTCGTTCCACAGCAGGTCAGCCAGCGGCTCCAGCCCGGCTTCGATGGCGATCTGCCCGCGGGTACGGCGCTTCGGCTTGTACGGCAGGTAGAGGTCTTCCAGTTCGGTTTTGCTCAGCGTGGAGGTGATGGCTTTTTCCAGCGCGTCGGTCAGTTTGCCCTGTTCAGCGATGGATTTGAGGATCGCCTGACGACGGTCTTCCAGTTCGCGCAGATAGCCAAGGCGGGTTTCCAGATTACGCAGCTGCGTGTCATCCAGACCGCCGGTGACTTCTTTACGATAACGTGCAATAAACGGCACGGTGTTCCCTTCATCAAGCAGGCGAACGGCAGCTTCTACCTGTTCGGCTCTGGCCTGAAGTTCACCCGCAATAATGCGGCAGAGCGAATCATTCATCATGGCTTTTAATTCATCTTTAGGGTCAAAAATCAGGGACTAGTTATACGGACTGACGGCTGAAAATGCCAGTCGCGCCCAGTGTCTCTCGGAAAGTTCTTGTCTATTTTACGTATTCGATCTCGTTGACATACCAGCTGGCTTCGCCCGCCGGCGTGTTAACGATAGCCAGATCGCCGACCTCTTTTTTCAGCAAGGCGCGCGCCATCGGTGAGTCGATGGAGATGTAGTCTTTGCGGCCAAAAATCTCATCGTAGCCGACGATGCGAAAGCGTTTGGTATCGCCCTCGTCGTTTTCGATCTCTACCCAGGCGCCAAAGAAGACTTTGCCTTCCTGCTGCGGGGAATAATCGACGATCTTTAACTGTTCCAGACATTTGGTCAGATAGCGGACCCGGCGATCGATCTCCCGCAGTCGCTTTTTGTTGTACTGGTAGTCCGCGTTCTCGCTGCGGTCGCCAAGGCTGGCGGCCCAGGTGACCTTTTTGGTCACTTCCGGGCGCTCCTGGCGCCACAGGTAGTCCATTTCCTGCTTCAGTTTTTCATATCCCTCGCGGGTGATCAGCGGCGTTTTCATCGTGAGTTCAACCTTCTGACAGTCTGTCGTTGCGCACAATTTGTAGCGCGTAATAATACCGACAGGATAAATACTGTGTCTTATGATTAAATGTATACTTAACCTGCTGTTAAATATGCTTTGTAACAATTTAGCCTGGAATATATACCAGATTTAGCTGGTGAGCGCGCCGGGCTTTTTTGAGAATACGCACTGACTATTGCAGTGAACCTTTGGGAGTACAAACAATGCAAGAGAATTATAAGATTCTGGTTGTGGATGACGACATGCGCCTGCGTGCGCTGCTCGAACGTTATCTGACCGAGCAGGGCTTCCAGGTTCGTAGCGTGGCGAACGCCGAACAGATGGATCGTCTGTTAACCCGTGAATCCTTCCACCTGATGGTGCTGGATCTGATGCTGCCTGGGGAAGATGGTCTCTCGATTTGCCGTCGTCTGCGCAGTCAGAGCAACCCGATGCCGATCATTATGGTGACGGCGAAAGGTGAAGAGGTTGACCGGATCGTTGGCCTGGAAATCGGGGCTGACGACTACATTCCGAAGCCGTTTAACCCGCGTGAACTGCTGGCCCGTATTCGGGCGGTGCTGCGTCGTCAGGCGAATGAACTGCCGGGCGCGCCATCGCAGGAAGAGGCGGTTATCGCCTTTGGTAAATTCAAACTGAACCTGGGCACCCGCGAGATGTTCCGTGAAGACGAGCCGATGCCGTTGACCAGCGGCGAATTTGCGGTCCTGAAGGCGCTGGTGAGTCATCCTCGCGAACCGCTGTCGCGCGATAAGCTGATGAACCTCGCCCGCGGCCGCGAATATTCAGCGATGGAGCGCTCCATCGACGTTCAGATCTCCCGCCTGCGCCGCATGGTGGAAGAGGACCCGGCGCATCCGCGCTATATCCAGACCGTCTGGGGTCTGGGCTACGTCTTCGTCCCGGACGGCTCTAAGGCATGAAACGCGTGCGCTTTTCGCCGCGCAGCTCCTTTGCTCGCACGCTGCTCCTGATCGTCACCTTGCTGTTCGTCAGCCTGGTGACGACCTATCTGGTGGTACTGAATTTCGCGATCCTGCCGAGTCTCCAGCAGTTTAATAAAGTATTGGCCTACGAAGTCCGTATGCTGATGACCGACAAACTGCAGCTGGAGGATGGCACCCAGCTGGTGGTGCCCCCGGCGTTTCGTCGTGAAATTTATCGTGAGCTGGGGATTTCGCTCTATTCCAATGAAGCGGCGGAAGACGCAGGGCTGCGCTGGGCGCAGCATTATGAATTCTTAAGCCAGCAGATGGCGCATCAGCTCGGCGGCCCCACTGAGGTGCGGGTGGAGGTCAATAAAAGCTCCCCCGTGGTGTGGCTGAAGACCTGGCTGTCGCCCAATATCTGGGTGCGGGTACCGCTGACCGAGATCCATCAGGGCGACTTCTCGCCGCTGTTCCGCTATACCCTGGCGATCATGCTGTTGGCGATAGGCGGCGCCTGGCTGTTTATCCGTATTCAGAACCGTCCGCTGGTAGATCTCGAACACGCGGCGCTGCAGGTCGGGCGCGGTATTATCCCGCCGCCGCTGCGAGAGTATGGCGCCTCTGAGGTGCGCTCTGTGACCCGCGCCTTTAACCATATGGCCGCGGGCGTGAAACAGCTGGCTGACGACCGTACGTTGCTGATGGCCGGGGTCAGCCACGATTTACGTACTCCGCTGACGCGCATTCGTCTGGCCACCGAGATGATGGGCGAGCAGGACGGGTATCTCGCGGAGTCGATTAACAAAGATATCGAAGAGTGCAACGCCATCATCGAGCAGTTTATCGATTATCTGCGCACCGGGCAGGAGATGCCGATGGAGCTGGCGGACCTCAATGCGGTGCTGGGGGAAGTGATCGCCGCAGAGAGCGGCTATGAACGTGAGATCGCCACTGCCCTGCAGGCCGGTGAAATCCCGGTACGCATGCATCCCCTGTCTATCAAGCGTGCGCTGGCGAATATGGTGGTGAATGCGGCCCGCTACGGCAATGGCTGGATCAAGGTCAGCAGCGGCAGCGAAGCGAGTCGGGCCTGGTTCCAGGTGGAAGATGACGGGCCGGGGATCAAACCTGAGCAGCGCGAACATCTGTTCCAGCCGTTTGTACGCGGCGATAGCGCCCGCAGTACCAGCGGCACCGGGCTGGGGCTGGCGATTGTTCAGCGTATTATCGACAATCACAACGGCCGGCTGGAGATTGGCTCCAGCGAACGCGGCGGATTACTGATCCGCGCCTGGCTACCGGTGCACCGGATGCTGGCGCCGATGAAACCCGCCAAAGAGAGCTGATCGCGACCGCGATTGGCCGATCAGGACGTTGCACAACAAAAAGCCGGGCAAGCCCGGCTTTTTCACCTCTGCGCCCGTTAGCGCTGCGGCCCTGCCGCCACCAGCGCGGCGCCCGCTGGCGTATCGGTATACTTCTCAAAGTTCTCGATAAACAGCTTCGCCAGCTGATCGGCTTTTTCCTGCCACTGCTCCGGGGAACCATAGGTGCTGCGCGGATCGAGGATCTGGGTATCCACACCCGGGAGCGCCGTTGGGATCTGCAGGTTAAACATCGGCAGGGTAAAGGTCTCCGCGTTGTCCAGCGAGCCATTGAGGATGGCGTCGATGATGGCGCGGGTATCTTTAATCGAGATACGCTTGCCGGTGCCGTTCCAGCCGGTATTGACCAGATAAGCCTGCGCGCCGGCCGCCTGCATACGTTTAACCAGCACTTCGGCGTACTGTGTCGGATGCAGCGACAGGAAGGCGGCGCCAAAGCAGGCGGAGAAGGTTGGCGTGGGCTCGGTCACGCCGCGTTCGGTGCCGGCCAGTTTGGCGGTAAACCCGGACAGGAAATGGTACTGGGTCTGATCGGCGGTCAGGCGGGAGACCGGTGGCAGGACGCCGAACGCATCGGCCGTCAGGAAGATCACTTTGGTGGCGTGACCCGCTTTGGAAACCGGTTTAACAATGTTGTCGATATGGTCGATGGGGTAGGAGGCGCGGGTGTTTTCAGTCTTCGAACTGTCATCGAAATCGATAGTGCCATCGGCGCGCACCACCACGTTTTCCAGCAGAGCATTGCGGCGAATGGCGTGATAGATATCCGGCTCGGCCGCTTCAGAGAGCTTGATGGTCTTGGCGTAGCAGCCCCCTTCGAAGTTAAACACGCCGTCGTCATCCCAGCCATGTTCATCATCGCCAATCAGGCGGCGTTTTGGATCGGTGGAGAGGGTGGTTTTGCCGGTGCCTGAGAGGCCGAAGAAAATAGCGACATCGCCTTTTTCGCCGACGTTGGCTGAGCAGTGCATGGAGGCGATGCCCTTCAGGGGCAGCAGGTAGTTCATGATCGAGAACATCCCTTTCTTCATTTCGCCACCATACCAGGTGCCGCCGATCAGCTGGATGCGCTCGGTGAGGTTGAAGGCGATGAAGTTTTCCGAGTTCAGACCTTGCTCTTTCCACTGCGGGTTGGTGCACTTCGCGCCGTTCATCACGATGAAGTCGGGCTCGAAGTCCGCCAGCTCTTCATCGCTCGGGCGGATGAACATGTTTTTAACGAAGTGCGCCTGCCAGGCCACTTCGGTAATAAAGCGCACGCTGAGACGGGTATCGGCGTTGGCGCCGCAGAAGGCGTCGACGATAAACAGCCGTTTACCGGACAACTGCTGGGTCACCAGCCCTTTCAGATGCTGCCAGGTTTCCTGTGAAAGCGGCTTGTTGTCGTTTTTACCTTTGCCTTTATCGGACCACCAGACGGTATCGCGGGTGGTGTCGTCGCGAACGAGATACTTATCTTTCGGAGAACGGCCGGTAAAAATGCCCGTGTCGACGGCGATAGCACCCAGACTGGTTAATACGCCACGTTCGTAACCTTCCAGGCTGGGGTCGAGCTCTTCCTGAAACAACATATCGTAGCTGGGGTTGTGGACGATATCCTGAACGTCATTGATACCATAAGCCTTGAGATCCTGCGGGGTTAAACCATGATTAACGCGCATGTCACTGCTCCTTAGCCAAGATGTACTGCTGTAAATTGTAGGGTTTCTTACCGGGTATTGACCGCGACCAGGCTCATAGATTTACGTATCTCGACATTCCTCAGAATGACGAAAAAAACGGTGACTCCTGTCACGAAGTGAAGTGGATTATCTCAGGAAATGGACGGATGTTGGGGGTAGATGTTTATTAATGGTTAAAAAGTAATTAAAAAAACTACTGAATTGTGAATGTAATCGCTTTCCTGGAATAAAATTACGTAACTCTTTCAGGGAAAATCGATTCAACTCGTGAATAAATAAAAGTCAGGCACAAGGCGACGAACAACATCGCCACCCTGTACCTGTGGAAGACGCGGGGATTAATGGACCTGTGGGTCGGCCGGAGAGGCGTTATTACGGATCTCGGCAATATCCATGGCATTGAAGATATAGTGGTTACCGCAGTAGTCGCAGTGCATATCAATCTCGCCTTCATCGGCGAGGATGCTATCTATCTCTTCATCCGGCAGGGTCTTCAGCGCGCCAGCGCAGCGTTCACGAGAACACGTACATTTGAACTCGACGCTCTGCGGCTCGTAGACCGTGACCTCTTCCTCATGGTACAGGCGCCACAGCACATCGTTCGCCGGCAGGGTGAACAGCTCTTCCGCCTTGATGGTCTCGGTGAGCGTCGCCAGGTGCTCGAAGTCGGTCGTCTGGGTATCCTGCGCCGGCATCACCTGCAGCAGCATCCCACCGGCCATCGGCTGACCTTCATGTTCCCCGGTGCGAATGATGAGGCGCGTCGGCAGCTGCTCTGAACGCTGGAAGTAATCTTCCAGGCAGGCGGCCAGCGTATCGCCTTCCAGACCGACCACACCCTGATAACGTTCACCCTCTTTCGGGGAGATGGTAATGACCAGATAGCCGTTGCCGACCATCGTTTTCAGATCCGCATCGTCCGCAATATCGCCCTGCACGCGCGCGACGCCGCGCAACTGCTGCTGGTTATTGCCGTTGATCACCGCCAGCTGTAAAGGGCCATCGCCCTGCAGCTGAACGGTAATATCACCAGCAAACTTCAGCGTCGCGGTCAGCAGGCTGGTGGCGACCAGCAGCTCCGCCAGCACCGTTTTCACCGGCTGTGGATAGGTGTGATTCGCCAGAATCTGTTCCAGGGTTTCCGACACCGTCACCAGCTCGCCGCGTACGGCATAGTTTTCAAACAGATAACGATGTAATTGATCGTGTTGAGTCATAATCATCTCTCTTTCTGGCGCGAGTTACTCACTCTCGCCGTGTTTAAATCTCATCAGGTCGCGGCGCTCTTTCTTGTCCGGACGTCTGTCAGGGTGCGGCATGGTCAGGGCGTTCATTTTGCGCGCCAGGGCCACTTTTTCACGCTTCTCGATACTTTCCGCCGTCTCTTCATACAGGGCGACGGCTTCACTTGCCGGGCGGCGCTGTTCGGTAATACCGACAATCCGTACCGTACGCTCGTCATTGCCCTGGCGCAGCGTCAGCATGGCGTCCAGCTCGACAATTTTCCCGGGTTTGCTGCGTTGTCCGTTGTAATGCACCTTGCCGCCTTCAATCATCTCCCGCGCCAGCGCGCGGGTCTTGTAAAAGCGGGCGGCCCAAAGCCATTTGTCCAGTCTGACGGTTTCGCTGGGCTTCTCTTTCATCGCCTCTCCTTCGGGGTAAGCGAAGGGATCAGTCGCCGGTAATCATTCAATCCTGGGTGGCGCAGATACTGCTTTTCCGCCAGCCCGGAGTCGGGATTGGTAATGCCCAGGCAGTAACGAATGCCAAATTCCCTCGCGGCATCCAGAATCGCCTCGCTGTCGTCGACAAACAGCGTTTTATGGGCCTCAAGGCCAGTCTCCTCCGCCACGGCGCGCCACAGGCGCTGATCCTCTTTCGGATAACCAAATGTGTGGGTGGAAAGTAATAAATCAAGGTGCGCATCCAGGCCGGTGTGTTTGAGCTTCACCGCCAGATTGTGGGGATGGGCATTGGTCAACAGAATGCGTCGCTTACCGCAGGCCTTGAGCGCATCAAGGAACGGCACCGTATCCTCGCGCAGCGTGGCGCGCGGACCCTGTTCGCTGGTCATCGCACAAATATCCAAACCCAGGCGCTCGCTCCAGTAATCCAGACAGTACCAGTTTAGCGTATGCTGCACGGCGTGATACTCCTGGCGCATGGCGTCTTTCGCCTCCTGCAGATTGAGGCCGCGGGCGGCTCCCCAGGTTTCAGGCACCAGCGTTTGCCAGAAATAGTTGTCGAAAGCGAGGTCCAGGAGCGTGCCGTCCATATCCAGCAGAACGGTATCGACCTCCTGCCAGGCGATATCAAAATGCATGATGACTCTCCAGCGAGCAGAAAATGGGCGACAGGGTATCATACCCTGTCGCCGGGAAAATTAATCTTGCGGGTCAGACGCGGGGAGCAGTACCGGGTTCAGGCAGCTTTCGTAATATTTCTGAATCTCTTCCATACGCTGGCGATGGCGTTGATAACGACGCAGCGCCTGTATGCCGTGGTAAGCCATGCATCCCAGCATCGACAACAGCAGCAGCGTAATGCCCAGATAGCGCCACAGTCCGCTGCGGTCGGGGATGCGGTGCAGATTGATATGCTGGGTGCCGTTGGCGTCGGTAAACAGATTGGTGACGATCCCTTCGGCGTGGAAAGGGGTATGCATGAGCATACCGGCCAGTCGCCGCAGCTCGCTCCACTGCTCATGTGCCGGATAATCATACAGGCTCACCGCCGGCCACGGCTGATTGACCAGCACGCTGCCTTCATCGCTGGCGATCAAGAAACCGCCGGGCGCCGGGCTGTTTAGCGCCTGCGCGGCTCGCGAAGTTTCACGCATTACAAAGGGGGCGGTGGAAGTGGTCACCAGATTCTCCAGCGACTCCGCGCTGACCGGGCGCAGCAGCACGTTCACGCCGTCCAGTTTTCCGGCGGTGGCGCGCTTGGTCAGCGCCTCCCAGTTACGGGTATTTCCGAGGTTGACCAGCGCATTCTTCAGGCGCAGGCAGTCATCCTTTGCCGAGCAGAGATCGTTGGTTTTCAGGACGATATCGCCGAAATCATCCAGCAGCACCATGCCTGATTTCTGAATCGCGGAGCGCAGCGCCGGGCTGACGCGGGAGTCATCGTCGGTTTCCGGGTGCAGCTGGCGCTGGACGGACTGCATCAGGGCGGTCGCTTTGCTGACAATATCAGACTCCGGCAGCGGCAGAGGAGGGGCGTCGTTCCATACAATCTGTGAACAATCGAAAGGCAGGAACGGCGAATCCTCTTTGGCCGACCAGCTACCCGGCGTGCGGATATTACACATCCCGGTGCCTGTCAGACGCAGCGTATCGCCAATGCGCACATGGGCTTTCGCCAGCTGGTCGACGGTAGTCGCTTCAATCGTCTGGGCGCCCTTCAACCACGACAGGGTGAACTTAAACGGCATATTTAGCGGTACGCTGACCCACAGCATGATCACCACTACCAGCGCGCCGGCGGCGATAATCGCGCTGCGCAGCCAGTACTGTAGCGGGAAGTTTTTCACTTCATCATGGAGCGACAGGTAGCGTCCCTGGCGGGCCACGTGACGGTTGAGATAGATATCAATATCGGTCTGCTGTCCCAGGTCCTGGGCGATCCATGGCTGCCAGTGGCGCGGATAGATAAGATCGATAATGCCCAGCGAGATATTATTGATATGTTCTTGATCGTTTTCGCCAAACAGTCCCCAGCGCTTGGGAACGCCACGCAGGCAGTGGATTTCGCGCAACGCGGCGCGGCGCGGCGGGGCATAGATCCCCCCCACGCCAGCGGCGAGAAGCAGTACCCCCGCGGCCACCAGCCAGGGGGTAAAAACGGCTGGCCCAATCAGGCTGAAATAAAAGAACAGAAAGGAGGCGACGATCAGGATCGCTTCGCGCAGCCCATCCGGCCGGTTGAGGGCGTGTTCTTCCCGACTTTCCCGACGGATCTGCCGTAGCTCTACCTGTTCGCTCTCTTCGCCGCGAATGGAGGCCTGGGTGGCCGATGCGCGTTCCAGGGCGTAGCTTTGCGCCTCCTGACGATAGTCGCTCAGGCTATGTCCGTTAAGGGTGATAACCAGCGGCAGGCTGTCGGTGGGGATCAGCTCAACGCTGTTTTCGTCGTTGATATGCTGTTCCCAGAACGGCGGCAGATGGACTTCCACCGAATCGAGAAAGTAGCGCCATTTATTCGGCGCGTCGGTAGTGATCCCGTAGCGAGTGATGGCTCGCGTCACCGCGTAGACCGTATCACTCTGTTCATTCAGCGCCAAAGCGACGGGCGCGGTCGTTGCGCCGGACGCCGGGACCTGCAGGGTGCGACTGAGCTCCGCAAGATACTTTTCGATAGCCTGACGCTCATCGGCAGGAAGCGGCCGCGTAGTGGCGTCGCTAAAGGCGTGCAGTAGAGGAAGGCGTCGGCGTCTGGCGTGAGACCGGTACCACCATCCGATGAGCAATACGCAGATTAGCAGAGCTGTAAGGAAAATCAGAAAGGTGCCCATGCCCATCCCATCATAGTTATTTTTTTCTTACGATATCGTCGGTGAACGTGAAGACTAACGTCAAGCTGCAGTGTTAGTGGCGCACCTGGTTACAGGGTAGTGAATATGTCATGCAGCAACGTATAAGCTTACCAAAAACGTTAATGCGCAGAAATCGGTAAATTCTCAAACAGAATTCAAGCTATTGACTTTTTTATCTTTATTACTTTCCCCTTTGCCGGTAAAAGGTTACAACTCTGTAAATAAGTAGCGATTTGGATTGCCGAAAGCGTGTTGCGTATCGCACAATGACTGCTTAATCACAGCATAGACCGATGACAATGAGCAAATCATTACAAAAACCCACCATTCTCAATGTTGAAACTGTCGCCCGTTCGCGCCTCTTTAATGTCGAAAGCGTCGATCTGGAATTCAGCAACGGTGTGCGTCGCGTTTATGAACGTATGCGGCCATCCACCCGTGAAGCGGTGATGATTGTGCCGATTGTTGATGATCACATTATTTTGATTCGCGAGTATGCCGTCGGCACGGAATCCTACGAGCTGGGTTTCTCCAAAGGGTTGATTGACCCGGGTGAAACCGTGGATGAAGCAGCGAATCGCGAGCTGAAAGAAGAGGTTGGCTTTGGCGCCAATAAGCTGACGTTTCTGAAGAAGCTCAGTATGGCCCCCTCTTACTTCTCCAGCAAAATGAATATCCTGGTGGCGGAAGACCTCTATCCTGAGTCACTGCCGGGCGATGAACCTGAGCCGCTGCCGCAGGTGCGCTGGCCGCTGGCGCAGCTGATGTCGCTGCTGGATGAAGAAGATTTTAACGAAGCCCGTAACGTCAGCGCGCTGTTTTTAGTGCGCGAGTGGCTGCTGGCTCAGGGCCGGCTCTGAGAGAAAGCGCGCCGTTAGCAGCAATAAAAAAGCGCCCGCAGGCGCTTTTTTTGTCAGAACAGTTCGTGGGTTTCACCACCGCCGTCAGTCAGGGTGGTGCCCACCTCATGGACCGCCTGCTGCGTGGGCTGGGTTCCTTCAATGAAGTATTCCGCGCGGCTGTTGCCCCCGTTAGCCAGCTGACCAGTGCTGCGGTCGATATTCACCGTGACGATCCCCGGCGGCGGGGTTAACGGCTCTTCCGGCACTCCTTCCAGCACGCTCTTCATAAAGCTGTCCCAGGCCGGCTGGGCACTTTTAGCACCCCCCTCATAACCGGAGATCTGATCTTTAATCGCCCCGGAGGCGGTGGTGCGGCCAAGATCGCGACGATGATCGTCAAAGCCGATCCATACCGAAGTCACTACACCTGGGCCGTAGCCTGAGAACCAGGCATCCTTCGAGCTGTTGGTGGTCCCGGTTTTCCCGCCGATGTCATGCCGCTGCAGATCGCGTCCGGCACGCCAGCCGGTTCCCATCCAGCCCGGTTCGCCAAAGATGTTGCTGTTCAGTGCGCTTTTTATCAGGAACGACAGCGGCGTGTTAATCACATGCGGCGCGTATTCCTGGGCGCCGCTCTGTGCAACCAGCGACTGGTTGGCCTGCTCCAGCTGCGGCTGTGGCGGCACGTTGCCGTTCTGCGGTTCCGTCGAGGTGGCGACATCTTCCACATCTTTATTTTCCAGCACGTTGGATTTTGGCGTATCACCGTAAATGACCGGTAAATCACACTGCGGGCAGGCGATTTTCGGACGTTCTTCGAAGAGAACGCCGCCCTGATCATTCTCAATCTTACTGATAAAGAACGGGTTGACCAGGAAGCCGCCGTTGGCCATCACCGAATATCCGCGGGCAACCTGCAGGGGCGTAAAGGAGGCGGAGCCCAGGGCCAGCGATTCTGTGTGGACAATGTTTTGCGCCGGGAAGCCAAAGCGCTGCAGATACTCGGCGGCATAGTCAACGCCCATGGCGCGCATAGCGCGCACCATCACCACGTTTTTCGACTGTCCAAGCCCCTGGCGTAAACGAATCGGACCGGCATACTGCGGCGGCGAGTTCTTCGGCCGCCAGTCGGATCCTGCGCCTGCGTCCCAGCGCGAGATCGGCACATCGTTGAGCATACTGGCCAGCGTTAAGCCTTTATCCATCGCGGCGGTATAGAGGAACGGCTTAATGTTGGAGCCGACCTGACGCAGCGCCTGAGTGGCGCGGTTGAACTTGCTCTGGTTAAAGTCAAACCCGCCGACGAGAGCAATAATCGCGCCGTTTTGCGGATTAATGGAGACCAGCGCTGAGTTGACGTCCGGGACCTGTGACAGCCACCAGCCGTCAGCCACTTTACGAACCCAGATCTGCTGCCCGGCCTGCAGGACGTCGTTGACTTTACGCGGGGTCGCCCCCTGCTGCGTATCCGAGATAAAGCGCCGGGCCCAGCGCACGCCGTCCATCGTCAGAGAAACCGAGTCGCCGTTAGCCAACAGCGCGACGGCCTCCTGGGCATTCGCGGAAGTGACCACCGCCGGGAAAAGCGGGCCGTAGCCAGACTGACGCTTCAGCGAGTCGATGATTTTCTTCGTCTCCCACGGCGTTTCACCGACTTTCCACAGCACGCTGGCCGGGCCGCGGTAGCCGTGACGCATATCGTAATCCAGCACGTTATTGCGTACCGCCTGCTGGGCTGCCTGCTGATTCTTGCGAGTAATGGTGGTGTAAACCCGGTAGCCATCTTCATAGGCCTGCTCGCCGTAGCGATTCACCATCTCCTGGCGCACCATTTCGCTCAGGTAAGGGGCGGAGAAAGCGATTTTCGGCGCGTGATAGCTGGCGTCGATCGCTTCGCTGCGCGCCTCATCATATTGCGCCTGGGTGATGTACCCCTCGCTCAACATACGCGACAGCACCACGTTGCGACGGGCGGTCGCGCGATCCATGGAATAGAGTGGGTTAAAGGTAGAAGGCGCTTTCGGCAGACCGGCAATCACCGCCATCTCACTCAGGGTCAACTGGTCGATAGGTTTGCCAAAATAGACCTGCGCCGCGGCGCCGACGCCATAGGCGCGGTAGCCGAGGTAGATCTTGTTCAGATACAGCTCAAGGATTTCATCTTTGTTCAGCAACTGCTCGATGCGGATAGCCAGAAAGGCCTCTTTAATCTTACGCATCAACGTCTTCTCGGGGCTGAGGAAGAAGTTACGTGCTAACTGCTGGGTGATGGTGCTGGCGCCCTGGGAGGCATGGCCTGAAAACATCGCCACGCTGGCGGCGCGGAAAATACCCACCGGATCGACGCCGTGATGCTCATAGAAACGGCTGTCTTCAGTGGCGATAAACGCTTTCACCAGCTCGGGGGGAATTTGCTGCAGCGTCACAGGGATTCGGCGTTTTTCGCCATATTGCGCAATAAGCTCACCGTCGGCGCTATAGACCTGCATCGGGATCTGCAAACGCACATCCTTCAGGGTTGCGACGTCGGGGAGTTGCGGCTCTATGTATTTGTAGAGGCCAAAAATCGAGCCTGCTCCCAGCAGTACGCAACAGACTGCAAGGATCAATAGATACTTTACGAACTTCACCGGTGTTTTCCCATTTAGTTTTATTTGGGCAGTTTATAAACAAACGCGCGGTAGTATAAAGGCAAGCCAGGTGCATTGATATAGCCGGACAGTTTTGCCGGATAAGGAGATCGTAAGCATGGCTTTCAGAAACTGGCGGATCGGGATGCATATCCAGCAGGATAGCATCGCCATTGTCGCGCTATTGCATGAACGCTCACACTGGGCGCTGCGCCGCTGGTGGCGTATTCCGCTGCCGCCAGGCCTGGTACGGCAGGGGATGGTGGTGGACGTCAGCGCCCTTGGCGCACAGCTTAGCGCCTGGCGGCGGGAGCTACCGGTGCAGCATCAGGTCAGTATCGCTTTCCCCGCCGTTCGCACGCTGCAAAAGCGCCTGCCTTATCCCCAGTTCGCCCTGCGGGATCGTGAACAGGCGACGTGGATAGCCAGCGCGATGACCCAGCAACTGGCGATGCCCGCCGCCTCCTTAAGCATTGATTATGCTCCCACCTCGCGGGATGACGGTTGGCAGGTCACGGCGGCGCAGCGGCTGGACATCAATGTCCTGCGGGCGCTGGCAGGACGGCTACGACTGCGGGTAGCGGCCATCGTGCCGGATGCCAGCGCGCTCGGCGCGTTTGTCCCCTTGCTGAACCCGCAGTCGCAGGGCCTCGCGTGGCGGGATGAAAATCACTGGCTATGGGCGACGCAGGAGGCCTGGGGTTGTGTCACCTGCGATGAGGTGAAGTCGTTAAGCCAGCTGGCGGAGCAGCTTCAGGTTCCTTTGCGTCTGTGCGCTGACGCTGGCGACGAGGCCAGCAACTTAGATGTCTGGCAGGTCATTCACCGCCGGCAGCCTCCTCTGCCGGTCGATGGCGATCGCTACGCTATCGCCCTTGGGCTGGCGCTGGGGAGTGAACACCATGACGCATGCCGTTAATCTTCTCCCCTGGCGCGACCTGCGGCGGCGCCAGCGCCTGCGCTTCATCCTGCTGATTGCTACCGGCATTATGCTGCTGGGATTGATGATCCTGCAGGTATGTCGCACGGTCCGTCTGCAGCATCTCGCCCTGGCGACACTCCACGCGACGGCCGACGCGCAGTTGCTCGCCTCGCTTAAACAGCGCGAGCTTCCAATGCGCGAGGCGTGGCAGCAGCACCAGCGTCATCGTCAACAGCAACGGCGTAGAGCGGCGATCGCCGCCTGGCAACCCAGGCTGCTGGCGCTGGCGGCAGATCTGCCCGCGCAGGCGTGGCTGACGCGGCTGGATTACCAGGGCGCGGTTCTGACCGTGAATGGCCTGGCCCTCAACCTTCAGGCGCTGGCCGGACTGGAGCGCATTCTGACCAATGTGGCGGGATTCGCGCCGGCAAAAGCGGGCGGAACGCAGCGCGACGCCGAGGGACGCTGGCAGTTCAGTTTTACCCTTGCAGAAGAGCGTGCCGATGTGGATTAGCAGCCGGCGCAGCCAGGCGGTGCTGCTGACCCTGCTCGCGATGGGGGGGCTGGGCTTCGGCGTTACGCTCTGGTGCGCTGCCGGGCCGCCGCTGGCGGCAGTGTCCCGCGACCCCGTCCTGCAAACGCAGTGGCGCCGGGTGATGGCATTGCGCATGCCTGCCGGTGAAACACCCGGAGGGCGCATCGACAAGCAGCCGTTTTCGCCGATAGCCATTCCGCTTGCCGGGGTGAAGCTTATCGCCTGGCGACCTCAGGGAAGCGGGGGCGAGATGGAGCTGACCCTGCCCTGGCAGACGCTGCCCGCGTTTTTTTCCTGGCTGGCGCGCTGCGGGATGAACCCGCGATCGTTCTCGCTGGAGCGTGAGGCGCAGGTGCTCCGCCTGCGTTTGCAACTGGAGGCGGAAGATGGGACGTAAACGCTGGGCTTTACTGTGGCTGCCGCTGTCGCTGCTGGCGGCCGAGCGCGATCCTTTTCAGCCGGTAGAGGATCCCTGCCGCACGGCGCAGTTATCACAATGGCGCTATGGCGGCGCGGCCGGGGATGGCGCAGGCTGGACGGGGTTTCTGCAGGACGGGAGCGGCAAATGGCGGCGGGTGCGCATGGATGATCAATTGCCCACGGGCTGGCGGGTGAGCCGGCTGACGACCGGCGAGCTGGAGATCGTCACGCCTGCGGGGTGTGAACCGCCAGCGTGGCGCTGGCAACGTGAAGGGAAACAATATGATGCGATGGATAAGCCTACTGCTTCTGCTGCTGCCGCTGGCGGCGGGCGCCGCCCGAAATGAAAAGACAATTTCGCTGGTGGTTGATGACGCGCCGGTGGCTCATGTGCTGCAAGCACTGGCCGAAATGAACCACAAGAACCTTGTTGTGGCGCCGGACGTTAGCGGTACGCTCTCCCTGCATCTGCAAACGGTCCCCTGGACCCAGGCGCTGCGGGCGGTGGCGGATAGCGCAGGCCTCTCTTTGCAACAGCAGGGGACGGTCATCTACGCGCATACCCAGGCCTGGCAAAAGGCGAATCAGGCGCAGCGTGAAGCGGAACAGGAGAAACGCCTGCAGAACCTGCCCCTGCAGGCCGAGAACGTGACCCTGCACTATGCCGATGCCGAGGAGCTGGCTAAAACGGGCGGTAAGTTGCTTAGCGCCAGGGGGCACCTGATGGCGGACAAACGGACCAACCGGCTGCTGATCCGCGATGATGCCCGGCATCTGCCGGCATTGAAAGACTGGGCGCAGGAGATGGATCTGCCCGTCGGACAGGTGGAGTTGGCCGCTCATATCGTGTCGATGAGCGAAACCAGTCTTCGCGAGCTGGGGGTGAAGTGGCGGCTGGCGGAGGCCGGAGGCTCGCCGGGATCAGGACAAATCACCACCCTGAGCAGCGATGTGTCGGTGAACGATGCCAGCACCCGTGCGGGGTTTAACATCGGCAAGATTAACGGTCGCTTACTCGAACTGGAACTTTCCGCGCTGGAGCGCAAGCAGCAGGTCGATATTATCGCCAGCCCTCGTTTGCTGGCCTCGCATATGCAGCCCGCCAGCATCAAGCAGGGGAGCGAGATCCCCTATCAGGTTTCCAGCGGTGAAAGCGGCGCCACGTCGGTGGAGTTTAAAGAGGCCGTGCTGGGCATGGAGGTGACGCCGACGGTGCTGCAGCAGGGGAGAGTGCGGCTGAAGCTGAGGATCAGCGAAAATACGCCGGGTCAGGTGCTGAAGCAGGATAATGGCGAGGCGCTGGCCATCGATAAACAAGAGATAGAGACCCTGGTGGAAGTTCGCAGCGGCGAGACGTTAGCGTTGGGCGGCATCTTTTCGCAGAAAAACAAAACCGCCCGTGACAGCGTCCCGCTGCTTGGCGATATCCCGGTGCTGGGGCGTCTGTTTCGTCGCGACGGGAAAGATAATGAACGCCGTGAACTGGTTGTCTTTATTACGCCACGGATTCTGGCGGTACGTTAAGCAGGTTTTTCATGCTAAACACGTTTCAGGTGTTTGACGTGAGGACGGATTTAGCATACAAGGGGTACCGATTTGAGAGTCGGGTACGACATCAATCCTCCCTTTATTGTCCGGCGATTTTATTCAGTTGCCAAACCAGCCGGAGTATTGAGATAATTTTTAGTCTGACTCTCGCTCTATTGCATATGAGGTTTCAGTTCATGCCCTGCGGCGCTGGGTGTCTGCGAAGCGGGTTTATCATTAACGAATAGTCTTAGTAGTACCGAAAAAATGGCAGAGAAACGCAATATCTTTCTGGTTGGGCCTATGGGTGCCGGCAAAAGCACTATTGGGCGCCAGTTAGCCCAACAGCTCAACATGGAATTTTACGATTCCGATCAAGAAATTGAGAAACGCACTGGCGCTGATGTGGGCTGGGTCTTCGATGTTGAAGGCGAAGAAGGCTTCCGCGACCGTGAAGAAAAAATTATCAATGAGTTGACGGAAAAACAGGGGATTGTGCTGGCGACTGGCGGCGGCTCTGTAAAATCCCGTGAAACGCGTAACCGTCTCTCCGCCCGCGGCGTGGTGGTCTACCTGGAAACGACAATCGAGAAGCAGTTGGCCCGTACGCAGCGCGATAAAAAGCGTCCTTTGCTACAAGTCGATGCGCCGCCTCGTGAAGTGCTGGAAGCGCTGGCTGACGAGCGTAACCCGCTGTATGAAGAGATCGCCGATGTGACTATCCGCACAGACGATCAGAGTGCGAAAGTCGTCGCGAACCAGATTATTCATATGCTGGAAAGCAATTGATTCTGGCTTAATAAAAGTGCGTCAGAGTAAAAGTCACTGAGGTGGACGTCGCGTTATGGAGAGGCTTACTGTTACCCTCGGGGAACGTAGTTACCCGATTACCATCGCGGCTGGTTTGTTTAACGATCCAGCTTCCTTCCTGCCACTCAAGTCGGGCGACCAGGCTATGCTGGTCACCAACGAAACGCTGGCGCCGCTTTATCTGGATACCGTCCGCTCTGTGCTGGAGCAGGCAGGGGTCAACGTTGACAGCGTGATCCTGCCCGATGGCGAGCAGTATAAAAGCCTGGCGGTGATGGATACTGTTTTTACCGCGCTGTTGCAAAAACCGCATGGCCGCGACACCACGCTGGTGGCGCTTGGCGGTGGCGTAATTGGTGATTTAACCGGTTTCGCCGCGGCAAGCTATCAGCGCGGGGTGCGTTTTATCCAGGTCCCTACCACTCTGCTGTCACAGGTCGATTCGTCGGTCGGCGGCAAAACCGCAGTGAACCATCCTCTCGGCAAAAATATGATTGGCGCCTTCTGGCAGCCGGTTTCGGTGGTGGTTGATCTTAACTGTCTGAAGACCCTCCCGGCGCGTGAACTCGCTTCCGGACTGGCTGAGGTCATCAAGTACGGTGTGATCCTCGACGGCGAATTCTTCAGCTGGCTGGAAAACAACATTGATGCGCTGCTGGCGCTGGATGAAAAAGCGATGGCGTACTGTATTCGCCGTTGCTGTGAGCTGAAAGCGGAAGTTGTGGCTGCCGACGAGCGTGAAACCGGGTTACGTGCTTTACTCAATCTTGGACATACCTTCGGCCATGCTATCGAGGCGGAAATGGGCTACGGTAACTGGCTGCACGGCGAAGCGGTGGCGGCAGGTATGGTGATGGCGGCGCATACGTCCGAACGGCTGGGGCAGTTCCGCGCGCAGGATACACAGCGCATTATCGATCTGCTCAAGCGTGCAGGCTTACCGGTACGCGGCCCGCAGGAGATGAGTGCGCAGGCGTATTTGCCCCATATGATGCGCGATAAAAAAGTACTGGCGGGCGACATGCGGCTGGTGCTCCCGCTCGCAATAGGAAGCAGCGAGCTGCGCGGCGGAGTGCCGCATGATGTGGTTCTTGGCGCGATTGCTGATACTCAGCAGGCGCAACAATAAGAAGGTCTGGCCGCGTTCGCGCGGCGTTATCATTTCGGGTGATGTGCAATAATCGTGAGCATAAGCCTTTTAGTGGGGTGTTAAATGGATGATTTCAAACCAGAAGACGATATGAAAGCCGATCGCAACGATCGTCGTGCTGGTCGTTCCCGTCAGTCTTCCGAGCGTGATGCCGATCCGCAGATCAATTTTGACGACGTCGATCTTGATGCCGATGAAGGCCGTCCGACGCGCGCCGGTAAGGCCCGTCGCGAGCGTGAAGAGGAAGAGTTCGAAGAAGAACTGGATGCGGAAGACGAGGAACTGCTCGAAGAGCAGCCTGTAGAGCGTCGTCCGCGCAAGCGTAAAAAAGCGCCGGCCAAACCTGCCTCCCGTCAGTACATCATGATGGGCGTGGGGATTCTGGTGCTGCTGCTGTTAATCGTGGGTATTGGTTCTGCGCTGAAATCGCCATCCTCGTCCAGCCAGCAGACCGCTTCCGGCGAGAAGAGCATTAATTTGTCTGACGATCAGTCCACCAGCACGCCTGCTGCCGGTCAGGATCAGACTGCTGCGGCCAACACCACCCCACAGCAGGACGTAACGGTTCCGCCTATTGCCGCGAACCCGACGCAGGGCCAGGCAGTATCAGAGCCGCAGGGCCAGCAGCGTATTGAAGTTCAGGGCGATCTGAACAATGCGCTGACCCAGCAGCAGGGCCAGCTGGACGGCGCCGTGGCTAACTCGACGCTGCCAACTGAACCGGCAACCGTCGCGCCGATCCGTAATGGCGCCAATAGCACTGCGGCGCCGCGCCAGGCGACCGAGCGTCAGACGGCTGCAACGCCGCGTCCGGCAGAGCGTAAGCACACCGTTATCGAAGCGAAGCCGCAGACGAAGCCTCAGGCCGTGGCAAAAGCGCCGGTAGAAACGAAGCCGGTTCAGCCGAAGCATGTTGAAAGCGCGGCGACTACCGCCCCGGCGAAAACCACCGTAACCGAAAGCAAACCGGTGGCAACAGCGCAGAGCAAACCGGTAGCAACAGCGTCCACCACCACTGCCGCGCCAGCCGCAACGGCAGCGCCAGCCGCGAAGAGCGGTAAAACGGCAGGTGACGTGAGCTCAATGAAATCTGCGCCGTCGGGTAACTATACCCTGCAGCTCAGCAGCTCCTCTAACTACGACAACCTGAACAACTGGGCGAAGAAAGAGAAGCTGGATAGATATGTTGTCTATGAAACGTCGCGTAACGGCCAACCGTGGTACGTGCTGGTGAGCGGTATCTATGCTTCGAAAGAAGAAGCGAAACGCGCTGTCACCTCGCTGCCAGCGGACGTGCAGGCGAAAAATCCATGGGCAAAACCACTGCATCAGGTACAGGCTGACCTGAAATAATGCCGTGGGGTAGTCTTAAGCGCAGGATGCTGTCGGAGCTTTCTCCACAGCCGGAGAACGTGTAATTAGTTAGGCAGCATGAAAAAGAATCGCGCTTTTCTGAAGTGGGCAGGGGGGAAGTACCCCCTGCTTGACGATATTAAAAAGCATTTGCCGGAAGGCGAGTGCTTAATCGAGCCCTTTGTGGGCGCCGGGTCGGTATTTCTCAATACCGACTTTTCTCGTTATATCCTCGCGGATATCAACAGTGACTTAATTGGCCTGTACAACATCGTTAAATTGCGTACCGACGAATACGTCGCCGCTGCGCGTGAGATGTTTGTCCCGGAAAACAACGTCGCTGAGCGCTACTACCAGTATCGTGATGAATTCAACCAAAGCCAGGATCCGCTGCGTCGCGCGGTGCTGTTCCTGTATCTGAATCGCCACGGCTACAACGGCCTGTGTCGCTACAATCTGCGCGGCGAGTTTAATGTGCCGTTTGGCCGCTATAAAAAGCCCTATTTCCCCGAGGCAGAGCTCTATCATTTCGCCGAGAAAGCACAAAACGCCGAGTTTTACTGCGAATCGTATGAAGAGTGCATGCAACGTGCAGATAGCCGCGCGGTGGTATATTGCGATCCACCCTATGCGCCGCTGACGGCGACGGCGAACTTTACCGCCTACCACACCAACAGCTTCAATCTGGAACAACAGGTACTGCTGGCGCAAAAGGCGGAATCGCTGATGAAAAAGCGGATCCCGGTGCTGATTTCCAACCACCGCACACCGTTGACGCAGGAATGGTATAAAAACGCGGCAGAAACACATATTGTGAAGGTTCGGCGCAGCATCAGCAGCAACGGTGGTACGCGTAAAAAGGTGGATGAGCTGTTAGCGCTCTACCGTCCGCCTAAGACCAAATAAATTTCAAGGAGATGCGGATGAAGCAGTATTTGATTGCCCCTTCGATTCTGTCAGCTGATTTTGCCCGTCTGGGTGAGGATACCGCGAAGGCGCTGGCGGCGGGTGCGGATGTCGTGCACTTCGACGTCATGGACAACCACTACGTGCCGAATCTGACGATTGGCCCGATGGTGCTGAAGTCGCTGCGCAATTACGGTATTACCGCGCCAATCGACGTCCACCTGATGGTGAAGCCGGTCGACCGCATCATTCCTGATTTTGCCGAAGCCGGCGCCAGCATCATCACCTTCCATCCTGAAGCCTCCGAACACGTCGATCGCAGCCTGCAGCTGATTAAAGAGCACGGCTGTAAAGCGGGCCTGGTGTTTAACCCGGCGACGCCCCTGAGCTACCTCGATTACGTGATGGATAAGCTGGACGTGATCCTGCTGATGTCGGTTAACCCGGGCTTTGGCGGCCAGTCCTTTATTCCCCAGACGCTGGATAAACTGCGTGAAGTACGCCAGCGCATCGATGCTTCTGGCTACGATATTCGCCTGGAAGTGGATGGCGGCGTGAAAGCCAGCAATATTGGCGAAATCGCCGCGGCGGGTGCGGATATGTTTGTTGCCGGTTCGGCGATCTTCGGTCAGCCGGACTACAAGAAAGTGATTGATCAAATGCGTAGTGAATTAGCGAAGGTGAGTCATGGATAAATTACAGGCGATCCGCGGCATCGCGTTTGATCTCGACGGTACGCTGGTGGACAGTGCGCCGGGTCTAACCTCGGCGGTTGATAACGCCCTCTACGCCCTGGAGTTGCCGGTGGCGGGAGAAGAACGCGTTGTCACCTGGATCGGCAACGGCGCCGATGTCCTGATGGAGCGGGCGCTGACCTGGGCTCGTCAGGAGCGTGCGACGTTACGGGCGGCGATGGGTAAGCCTTCCGTCGACGATCATGATATTCCGCAAGACGAACAGCTGCGCATTTTGCGTAAACTGTTTGACCGCTATTACGCCGAAACGGCGGAAGAGGGTAGCTTCCTGTTCCCGGCGGTGGCCGATACGCTCGGCGCGCTGCATGCCAAAGGCCTGCCGCTGGCGCTGGTCACCAATAAGCCGACGCCGTTTGTCGCCCCGCTGCTGGACGCGCTCGATATCGCGAAATATTTTACCGTGGTGATTGGCGGCGATGACGTGCAGAACAAAAAGCCGCATCCGGAACCGCTGCTGCTGGTAGCGGAAAAGCTCTCTCTGGCTCCTGCCGAGCTGCTGTTCGTCGGCGATTCGCGCAATGATATTCAGGCGGCCAAAGCGGCAGGCTGCTGCTCTGTCGGCCTGACCTACGGTTATAACTATGGCGAACCGCTTGCGCTGAGCGAGCCGGACTATCTCTTCGACCAGTTTAATGAACTCTTACCCGCTCTCGGGTTACCGCACAGTGAAACTCAGGAATTGAAACATGACTAAGCCCATCGTTTTTAGTGGCGCACAGCCCTCAGGTGAACTGACCATTGGCAACTACATGGGTGCGCTGCGTCAGTGGGTAAACATGCAGGACGATTACCACTGCATCTATTGCATCGTGGACCAACACGCCATTACCGTGCGCCAGGATCCGCAGCAGCTGCGCAAGGCGACCCTGGATACCCTGGCGCTGTATCTGGCCTGCGGCATCGATCCGCAGAAAAGCACTATCTTCGTTCAGTCGCACGTGCCGGAACACGCCCAGTTAGGCTGGGCGCTGAACTGCTACACCTATTTCGGCGAACTGAGCCGCATGACCCAGTTTAAAGACAAGTCCGCGCGCTACGCGGAGAACATCAACGCCGGTCTGTTTGATTACCCGGTACTGATGGCCGCTGACATTCTGCTGTATCAGACCAACCAGGTTCCGGTAGGGGAAGATCAGAAACAGCACCTGGAGCTGAGCCGCGATATCGCCCAGCGTTTTAACGCCATCTATGGCGATGTCTTTAAAGTGCCTGAGCCGTTTATTCCGAAGTCCGGCGCACGCGTGATGTCGCTGCTGGAGCCGACCAGAAAGATGTCCAAGTCCGACGACAACCGCAACAACGTCATCGGCCTGCTGGAAGATCCGAAATCGGTGGTCAAGAAGATCAAACGCGCGGTGACCGACTCCGACGAGCCGCCGGTGGTACGCTACGACCTGAAAGAAAAAGCGGGTGTCTCCAACCTGCTGGATATCCTCTCCGCGGTCACCGGGAAAACCATTCCTGAGCTGGAGCAGCATTTTGAAGGCAAAATGTATGGCCACCTGAAAGGTGAAGTCGCTGAAGCGGTGTCGGGTATGCTGACCGAGCTGCAGGAGCGCTATCATCGTTTCCGTAACGACGAAGCGTTTCTCAACCAGGTAATGAAAGACGGCGCAGAGAAAGCCAGCGCGCGCGCTTCTCAGACCCTGAAAGCGGTATACGAAGCGATTGGTTTTGTCGCCAGGCCGTAAGCGACGCAACAGCTAAAAAGGCGGGATATTATCCCGCTTTTTTTATGTCTGTCGTCCATGTGGGGAGGCGAAGGTTAGTGGTTCGAGAACCAGTTCAGTTTATCCCGCAGGCCAACCACGCGACCGACGATGATCAGCGCCGGACTAGCCATCTGCTGCGCCAGGATATCCAGTTGCCCTAAGGTGCCGCTGACCACTTTTTGCGACACGGCGGTGCCGTTCTCGACGATGGCGGCGGGCATATCTTCAGCCATGCCGTGAGCAATGAGCTTCTCGCGGATCGCCGGCGCCTGGTTCAGACCCATGTAGAACACCAGGGTTTGCTTCTCCACCGCCAGGTTCGCCCAGTCCAGCTCGCCGCCGGTTTTCAGGTGGCCGGTGACCAGGCGGACGCCCTGGGCGAAATCGCGGTGTGTTAACGGGATCCCCGAGTAGGCGGAGCAGCCGGAGGCGGCGGTGATGCCTGGAACAACGGAGAAGGGGATGCCCGCCTCACAGAGGGTTTCCAGCTCTTCCCCTCCGCGGCCAAAGATAAAGGGATCGCCGCCTTTCAGCCGGACCACGCGTTTTCCTTTTTGCGCTTCACGCAGCAGGATCTGGTTGATCTCCTCCTGCGGGACGCAGTGGTAGCCAGAACGTTTGCCGACGAACACCCGGTCAGCGTCGCGACGCACCAGATTCATGATGTCGTCGGAAACCAGCCGGTCATAAACCACCACGTCGGCCTGCTGGATCTGCTGCAGACCTTTGAGCGTGAGCAGCCCGGCGTCACCGGGGCCGGCGCCAACCAGGACGACCTCGCCGCGATGCTCCAACGGCTCCGTCAGCAGCTGCTCGGTGGTATCCGCCACCGCCTGCCGATCGTCATTGGCCAGCGACTGCGCCAGCCGGTCGTTCACAAACAGCTTCTCCCAGAAGCGGCGACGTTCGCCCACGCTGGCAAACTGCTGCTTAACGCGCGCGCGCAGATGGCCGGCATAGCGGGCCAGCTGGCCAAGATGCAGGGGTAAGACTGACTCCAGCTTCTCGCGCAGCAGGCGCGCCAGCACTGGCGATGTCCCGCCCGAAGAGACGGCGACCATCAGCGGCGAGCGGTCAATGATGGATGGCATAATAAAGCTGGCCTGACGCGGGGCATCCACCACGTTACAGAAGATACGCCGCGCTTCGGCCGCATCGCTGACCTGCTGGTTCACCGTCTCATTATCGGTAGCGGCAATGGCCAGCCAGCAGGTGTCCAGCAGCGAGGGGGTAAACTCCCCCTGCACCAGGGTTAGCATCTGTGAATCGGCCCACACCTGAAACTGGGGGGTGAAGTCGAGCGCATTGACCGTGACGTTCGCGCCGGCATCCAGTAGCAGGCGGGCCTTGCGTTCGGCGACATCCCCGCCGCCAACCAGTAAACAATCGCGATGGCGTAACTGGCAGAATATGGGTAAGTGATCCACAGAATAACCTCATGAAAATAAGGGGTAGAAAATGCGTGGTCGTAGAATAGCAGCAAAGGTAATACAAAACATGCGACTTATCCCGCACTCATGCGTTGTCGGTCAGAAGTGTTGCTTATGTCTCCCCCCGTAGCCGGGGGGAGGAAGAGGACTTACGCTTTAAGCTGCACCTGGCCGTCTTTCACCCGGGCGTCGAAGCGGGCGATGGAGTGGCTGGCATCTTCCATGCACAGGCCGTCGCTCAGGCGGAAGCGCTGCTTTTTCAGCGGGCTGGCAACCCATAGCGCGCCGTCATGTTCGGCGATAATCCCGCGAGACAGCACGCTGGCGTTGAAGAACGGGTCAATGTTGCTGATGGCGAATACCCTGTCGTCCTGGTAGGGACGGAAGACTGCCACCTGCTGCTGGCCGAGCAGCGCGCAGACGCCGGTGGCCGGCAGGATGTCGTCAATTTTGCAGATGTTTACCCACTGGCTCATACGTTTTCCTCCACCAGCGTGACCGGGATGCGCTCATACGGCGTGGCCGGGCGGTGCTGGTCACGTTCCGGCACCACCTGTACGTTCGGGTCGCGCTGGTCGCTGTTGATAAAGTGTTTGAAGCGGGTCTGCGCCGCCGGGTTGTTGACGGTTTCGGTCCACTCGCAGGCGAAGGCGGCGCGCAGGCGAGCCAGCTCCTCTTCCAGATGGTCGTTCAGGCCCAGCTTGTCATCGATGATGACGCTGCGCAGATAGTCGATGCCGCCTTCCATGTTGTCCAGCCACGGCGCGGTGCGGGTCAGCTTATCGGCGGTGCGGATGTAGAACATCATAAAGCGGTCGAGATACTTAATCAGCGTCTCGCGATCAAGGTCCGCGGCCAGCAGATCGGCGTGGCGCGGCTTCATCCCGCCATTACCGCACACGTACAGGTTCCAGCCTTTCTCGGTGGCGATGATCCCCACGTCTTTGCCCTGGGCCTCCGCACATTCGCGGGTGCAGCCGGAGACGCCGAACTTCATCTTGTGCGGGGTGCGGATGCCTTTGTAGCGGTTTTCCAGTTCCACGCCGAAGCCGACGCTGTCGCCGACCCCGTAGCGGCACCAGGTGCTACCGACGCAGGTTTTCGCCATCCGCAGCGCTTTGGCGTAGGCGTGGCCGGTTTCGAAGCCCGCTTCAATCAGCTGACGCCAGATCTCCGGCAGGTCGTCTTTCTGCGCGCCAAACAGGCCGATGCGCTGGGAGCCGGTGATTTTGGTGTAGAGATTGAATTCACGCGCGATACGGCCCACGGCGACCAGCCCTTCCGGCGTGATTTCGCCGCCAGCGGAGCGCGGGATCACCGAGTAGGTGCCATCTTTCTGAATGTTGGCAAGGAAGTTGTCGTTGGTGTCCTGTAGCGGCGTGTGCTGCGGTTTGAGGATGTACTCATTCCAGCAGGAGGCCAGCAGAGAGCCGACGGTCGGCTTACAGATCTCGCAGCCATAACCCTGACCGTGTTTTTCCAGTAGTTCGTCGAAGGTTTTAATGCCTTCCACGCGGATCAGGTGGAACAGCTCCTGGCGGGAGTAAGCGAAGTGTTCGCACAGGTTGTTGTTGACCTCGATGCCCTGTTTCGCCAGTTCGGCATTGAGCACCTGCGTCACCAGAGGGATACAACCCCCGCAGCCGGTTCCGGCTTTGGTTTCCGCTTTCAGCGCCGCGACGGTGTGGCAGCCTTTGTTGATGGCGGCGATCAGGTCGCCTTTACTGACGTCAAAGCAGGAGCAGATCTGCGCGCTGTCCGGCAGTTTATCGACGCCGATCGACGGCTTGCCGCTGCCGGCGTGGGCCGGAAGGATCAGCGAATCCGGATTTTCCGGCAGCTCGATAGCGTTGAGCACCAGTTGCAGCAGATTGCCATAGTCGCTGGTGTCACCGACCAGCACCGCGCCGAGCAGCGTTTTATTGTCGGCGCTGACGATCAGGCGCTTATAAACTTCTTTGCTTTCGTCGAGATAGACGTAGCTGCGGGCGCCCGGCGTACGGCCGTGGGCATCGCCGATCCCACCCACGTCCACACCCAGCAGCTTCAGCTTGGCGCTGAGGTCGGCGCCGGTGAAGCTGTTTTCACTGCCGAGGAGATGGTCGACGGCCACCTGGGCCATTTTATAACCCGGGGCGACGAGGCCATACACGCGGTTGTTCCAGCTGGCGCATTCCCCGATGGCGTAGATGTCCGGGTCGGAGGTCTGGCAGCTATCGTTGACCATGATGCCGCCGCGCTGGGCGACCGCCAGCCCGCACTGGGTGGCCAGCTTATCGCGCGGGCGGATCCCGGTTGAGAAGACGATGAAATCGACCTGCAGCTCGCTACCGTCGGCGAAGTGCATGGTTTTACGCGCCTCGGTGCCCTGCTGGACGATCTCTTTGGTATTTTTACTGGTGTGAACTTTCACGCCCATGCTTTCAATTTTGCGCCGCAGCTGCTCGCCGCCCATCTGGTCGAGCTGCTCGGCCATCAGCATCGGCGCGAACTCGATCACGTGGGTTTCCACGCCGAGGTTTTTCAGGGCGCCTGCGGCTTCCAGGCCTAGCAGGCCACCGCCGACCACCGCGCCGCGTTTGCTGCGACGGGCGCAGGATTCAATCGCGTTAAGATCTTCAATGGTGCGATAAACGAAGCAATCCTGAGTTTCCGCGCCTTTAATCGGCGGGATCCAGGGGTATGAGCCGGTCGCCATAATCAGCTTGTCGTAGAACACGGTGCGCCCGGCGCTGGAGTGGATCACCTTCTCCTGGCGGTTGATGGTGATCGCCCGTTCGCCGACCAGCACCTTGACGCCGTGTTTCTCATAGAAACCTTCGCGCACCAGCGACAGCTCTTCTGCGGTATGGTGGGAGAAATAAGACGACAGGTGGACACGGTCGTAGGCGATACGCGGTTCTTCACAGAACACGGTAATGTCGAACTGTCCGGCAGGCGCCTTATCGAGAAGCTCTTCGATAAAGCGATGGCCAACCATGCCGTTACCGATGATAGCGATTCTGACTTTGCTCATTTTTGCCTCGATTTCTTTTCTATTACCGCCTACCTTAACGATTCAGCCATCAGGCTTATTGATGCAAATCAATGACAACTTCACCTACCACTTAATGGGTATATAATTGATTTGTCTGTATTTTTCTAAGTTATGGAAAACGCTGGCTTTTCCTTTTTGCTGATTTTGTGTACAAGAATTGGATGGGCCGCGATTGGGGTTGGGCAGAAAACTAGCCATATTGAATGGAGAAGGTGATATGACAGCAGCGCCGCTTTGGTTAATTCAGAACGTACGCCTGGCAGACCGCGACGGCCTGTGGCAAATAGCGATTGATAAGGGCCGCTTTGGCGAGATCACGCCGATGGGCGAGGCGCGCGACGAAAGCTACGAGGTGTTGAACGCTCGCGGCGGGCTGGCGATCCCGCCTTTTATTGAGCCGCATATCCACCTGGATACCACCCAGACGGCCGGCGAGCCGCACTGGAACCAGTCCGGCACCCTGTTCGAGGGGATTGAGCGCTGGGCGGAGCGAAAAGCGCTGCTCAGCCATGAGGACGTCAAAGCCCGGGCGTGGAAAACCCTGAAGTGGCAGATCGCCAATGGCGTGCAGTTTGTCCGCACTCATGTCGACGTCTCCGATCCCACGTTAACAGCGCTGAAGGCGATGCTGGAGGTCAAACGGGAGGTCGCGCCATGGGTTGAGTTGCAGATAGTTGCTTTTCCACAGGAGGGGATCCTCTCTTACCCCAACGGCGAGGCGCTGCTGGAGGAGGCCCTCAAGCTGGGGGCGGACGTCGTTGGGGCCATCCCGCATTTTGAGTTCACCCGTGAATATGGGGTGGAGTCGCTGCATATCGCCTTCCGGCTGGCGCAAAAATATGATCGCCCGCTGGATATTCACTGCGATGAAATTGACGATGAACAGTCGCGCTTTGTTGAAACCGTTGCCGCGCTGGCGTTAAAGGCGGGGATAGGGGCGCGGGTGACGGCCAGCCATACCACCGCCATGCACTCCTATAATGGCGCTTATACCTCGCGCCTGTTCCGCCTGCTTAAGCTCTCCGGTATCAACTTTGTCGCCAATCCGCTGGTGAATATTCATCTGCAGGGCCGGTTTGATGACTACCCTAAGCGACGGGGGATTACCCGGGTGAAGGAGCTGATGGCGGCGGGGATCAACGTGTGCTTTGGTCATGATGACGTCTTTGACCCGTGGTACCCGCTGGGGACCGGCAATATGCTGCAGGTCCTGCATATGGGCCTGCACGTCTGCCAGCTGATGGGCTACCAGCAGATCAACGACGGTCTGAAGCTTATCACCGCCAACAGCGCCCGCACGTTTGGCCTGGAGGATTACGGCATTGTCAGCGGCAACCCGGCTAACCTGATCATTCTCCCGGCGGAGAATGGCTTTGAGGCCGTCCGCTGCCAGGTGCCTGTGCGCTGGTCAATTCGTCAGGGAAGGGTGATCGCGACCACCCAGCTGGCGCAAACCTGGATCCAGACCGACCGCGGTGGCGAGGAGCTCTCTTTTATGAGGAACAGCCCCCTTGCGGACGCAAAGGGGCCGAAGGCTTAGTGAGACGCCGCCTGAGCGTTGTTCTGGCGGTGACGGGAGACGAAGCCGAGGATAAAGCACATCACGAATACCACGGCATAGAGGCCGTTAGCGGTGTGCAGCGCTGCCAGTGGACCGCTGGCAGCCACAATCGGGCCGGTGACCACGAAAGTGAGCATGGTGCCGATGGTGCCGCAGGTGAGGATAAAGTTCACCAGCTTCGGCGAAGCGACCCGCGTCTGCTGCGAGCCGAGCGTAATGATCGAGGTGTAGATGGCGCTGGAGAAGAAGCCCAGGGTCAGAATAAACCACGGCATATGCTCCGGGGAACCATTGATAAACAGGTACATCAGCACCGTCGCGAGCCCGGCGAGGACGGTTAAGATACGCTGCAGGTCGAAGAAGCGCAGGATGAAGCTGAATGACCACATGCCGATCATGTAGGACATCCAGAAATCGCTCACCAGTTTACCGGCATCCCCGAGGCTCATGCCCAGGCTCTTCGCATATTCCGGTACCCAGGAGATAAAGCCCAGCTGACCGAGGATGTAGCACAGCGCCGCAACGGAGAGGAACAGCACGCCGATGCCCCACTTCTCTTTCACTACCGGCTGGCTGTTTTCGCTCTGCGCTTTTTTGCCCAACACCGGAAAATCACAGCCGAAAGTCAGGACGAAAATGGCGACATACACCAGACCAATACAGGCGTAGACCCAGTACCACTCGATGCTGCGCGCCAGCAGGACGGCGGCGACCATCGGGAAAATCATTCCCGCCATGCTAAAGAAGGAGTCGGTAAACAGCAGACGCGCTCCGCGCTGACGGCCTTCATACATATGGGTGATCAGGAAGGTCCCGATCGACATGGTGATCCCGCTCACCAGCCCGAGAACGAACATCGACGCGGAAAACAGCGCCAGGCTGTGGCTGAGCATCAGGCCGGCCACCGCCAGCACCATCAGAATAAAGCCAAAGCGCAGCTGAGTTTTCAGCGGCACGATTTCCATCAGCCAGGCATTGAGGAAGATAGAGATCAGAATACCGGCGTTCAGAAAGGTAAAGGTGTTGCTCATACTGGAAACGGGCAGATGGAAATAATCCGCAATGTTACCCATCACCATCCCGGTGACGATCACCAACGCGCCGGTCAGGGCGTAGGAGAAGAAGCTGATCCATGTGAGCTTAATACGGTTGCTGTTAGTCATGACTGGCCTGTGAATAGAAAGGTAAAGCGCGTTGACGCTGCGCCGGGCGGACAGATTTTATTCGTTCAGGTGATGTAATCAAATGTTTATTGTGAAAGTGGTTATCTTTTGCATGGTTTAATGTGACATGCATCACACTTTATTCGCCGCACAGGAGAACGTTTGCGCGGTTACAATTATTACAGCTAAGTAAAATTTGGTAAAAGGCTGGCCCAGGATGCAAAGGCTCTTTAGAATCAAGGCACTCGCTTTTATTCTGCTCCGTTAAGGAATTTCCATGCTCAAATCAACACTGGCGGCGATGGCTGCCGTTTTCGCCATTTCAGCGTTCTCCCCGGCCATGGCGGCAAAGGGCGATCCGCATGTGCTGCTGACCACCTCGGCAGGGAACATTGAGCTTGAGTTAAACAGTCAGAAAGCCCCGATTTCCGTGGATAACTTCCTGAAGTACGTCAACAGCGGCTTCTACAACAACACCACCTTCCACCGCGTGATCCCGGGTTTCATGGTGCAGGGCGGTGGCTTTAACGAGCAGATGCAGCAGAAACAGCCTAACCCGCCGATTAAGAATGAAGCAGACAACGGCCTGCGCAACACCCGCGGTACCATCGCGATGGCGCGTACCGCCGACCAGGATAGCGCCACCAGCCAGTTCTTCATCAACGTGGCGGATAACGCCTTCCTTGACCATGGTCAGCGCGACTTTGGCTATGCGGTGTTTGGCAAGGTAGTGAAAGGTATGGACGTCGCGGATAAGATCTCCCAGGTCCAGACCCATAACGTCGGCCCATACCAGAATGTGCCGACCAAACCGGTTGTTATCCTCTCTGCGAAAGTGCTGCCCTAATCCTTCCACGGCGCGGTGTGCTATCGCCGCGCCCGGTTGCCTCCCGGCATAACCTGAAATTGCTGCTTATACTTGTGGCACACAGGGGACGATAAGGGGGGCGACGATGCGTCCACTCACCGAAAAGCAAAAATCCCGACTCTGGGAACAGACACGCAATACCAATTTTCAGGCCAGTCGTCGCCTTGAAGGCGTGACGGTGCCGCTGGTTACGTTGACTGCCGAAGAGGCGCTGGCGCGTCTGGCGACGCTGCGGAGGGAGTATGAGCGATAAATTCGGCGATGAACGCGATCCTTACCTCTACCCGGCGCTGAATGTCCTGCGCAACCGCCTCGGCATCCGGCAGGCTAAAAATCTGCAACAGGCCGCCTTTGAGATGACGGCGTTGCGGGCGGCAACCTTGCCGCTGGGGCCGCGGGTGCGCGGCTTACCCTATCTGTGCGCGATTCATCATCAGCTGTATCAGGATCTGTTTGACTGGGCCGGCCGGTTACGTGAAGTGAACCTCTACCTGGGCGATACGCCGTTCTGCCACTTTGCCCGGATCGAGGAGGAGGGGAACGCCCTGATGCAGGCCCTTGAGCAGGAGGATTATCTCAATGGCCTGCCGCGCGAGACCTTTATTGAACGCCTGAGCTGGTTCTATGGCGAAATTAATGTGCTGCACCCTTTTCGTCTTGGCAATGGCCTGACCCAGCGCATTTTCTTTGAACAGCTGGCGATACATGCCGGCTACCTGCTTGACTGGCGTGACGTCGACCCCGCCGGCTGGAGCGCGGCCTGCCAGCAGAGCGCGATGGGCGATCCGGCTCCGCTGGTGGCGATCTTTCGCAAAGTGGTAAGCGAAGCGCGGGAATCTGAGTAGAATAGCCCGGTTTTGATTGTTCCGGAGCCGCTATGATCCTGCTTATCGATAACTATGACTCTTTCACCTGGAATCTGTATCAGTACTTCTGCGAACTGGGTGCGGAAGTACTGGTCAGGCGCAATGATGCGTTGACGCTGGAGGAGATAGCGGCGCTGGCGCCGGAGAAAATCGTGATCTCGCCAGGCCCCTGCACGCCGAATGAGGCGGGGATTTCCCTCGCGGTTATCCGCCACTATGCGGGGAAAACGCCGCTACTGGGCGTCTGTCTCGGGCACCAGGCGATAGCCCAGGCGTTTGGCGCGACCATCGTACGGGCGGCACAGGTGATGCATGGTAAAACCTCGCTTATCGAGCATAACGGCGAAGGGGTGTTTCAGGGGCTGAATAATCCCCTGACGGTGACCCGTTATCACTCGCTGGTGATTGATCCGCCGACGCTCCCGCCCGAGTTTATCGTCACCGCCCGCAGCGCCAGCGCTGAGATTATGGGGATCCGCCACCGCGACTGGGATCTTGAGGGCGTGCAGTTTCATCCGGAAAGCATCCTCAGCGAGCAGGGCCATCAATTGCTGGAAAACTTTCTGAAGCGGTGATTTTCAGTTGCCATTGACTGATTTTTTATGCATATTTTGTGATTATATTTTCATGATTACATCTGCATAACGAAGAGGGATGGGCAAGACATGGCAACTGAACAACCGGCAATCACCCGCGCCACATTCGATGAAATTATTTTGCCGATTTATGCACCAGCAGAATTCATCCCGGTGAAAGGGAAAGGCAGCCGCGTCTGGGATCAGCAGGGCAAAGAGTATGTTGATTTTGCCGGCGGTATCGCGGTGACGGCGCTCGGCCATTGCCACCCGGCGCTGGTGGCGGCGCTCCACGAGCAGGGCGAAACGCTGTGGCACACCAGCAACGTCTTTACCAATGAGCCAGCGCTGCGTCTGGGACGTAAAGTTGTCGAGGCCACCTTCGCCGAGCGCGTGGTGTTTATGAACTCCGGTACGGAAGCCAATGAAACGGCCTTTAAGCTGGCGCGTCACTATGCGGTGACCCGCCATAGCCCGTATAAAACCAAAATCATTGCCTTCCATAATGCCTTCCATGGCCGCTCCCTGTTTACCGTTTCCGTCGGTGGGCAGCCGAAGTACTCCGATGGTTTCGGCCCGAAACCGGCGGATATTGTCCATGTTCCCTTCAACGACCTGCAGGCGGTAAAAGCGGTGATGGATGACCACACTTGCGCAGTGGTGGTGGAGCCGATTCAGGGCGAAGGCGGCGTGACGGCAGCGACGCCGGCCTTCCTGCAGGGGCTGCGTGAGCTGTGCGATCAGCACCAGGCGTTGTTAGTCTTTGATGAAGTGCAGTGCGGTATGGGACGTACCGGATCGCTGTTCGCCTATATGCATTACGGTGTGACGCCGGATATTCTGACCAGCGCCAAAGCGCTCGGCGGCGGCTTCCCGGTCAGCGCCATGCTGACCACCCATGAGATCGCCAGCGCCTTCCATGCGGGTTCCCATGGCTCAACCTACGGCGGCAACCCGCTGGCCTGCGCGGTCGCCAACGCCGCCTTCGATCTAATCAATACCCCGGCGGTGCTGGATGGCGTGAGCGCGAAGCGCGAACTGTTCGTCAAACACCTGCAGCAGCTGGATGCTGAATTTGATCTGTTCAGTGATATTCGCGGGATGGGCCTGCTGATTGGCGCCGAACTCAAGCCGCAGCACAAGGGCCGCGCGCGTGATTTCCTCTATGCCGCTGCGCAAGCCGGCGTCATGGTGCTCAACGCCGGGCCGGACGTGATGCGTTTTGTTCCCTCGCTGATCATCGACGAGCAGGATATTGCCGAGGGGATGGCGCGTTTTGCCCAGGCAGTGGCAAAGGTGATTAACGGCTGATCTTCCGCAGCCAGATGCCATGATGCGGCCGCTGACGCCATGCTACTGACGATATGGTATGCATGGTGTTCAGATGGCTCAGAATGCGTTGCAGGTGCTGCTCCAGGGTGCTTAACGGACCGTTCGGCACCTCTGTTTCCGGCGACTCCAGAATATTAGCATCCCCTGCGCTGCCGGGACCATCGCTGTCCAGCCGCTGCTGGCAGCGTTGCAAGGCAATCTCACAAGATTCGAGATAGCGCTGGGCAAGATCCGGGGTGAGCATCGTATGCTCCCGGGCCAGGGTGGTCATAGCGTTGATGTGTTCGACGATAAACTGACTGTGCGTCACCCACAGCTTCATATCTTCCAGATAATGGGTATTAAAACCGGGCTCCTGCATCGCTTGATTCAGGGAGTTGTAGAGCGCGTTATGCGCCTGGTTGACGCGCATGCGTTGGTAGGCCAGCGCGGGGGCTTTTGGATCGGCGCTGAGGATCAGGCGAATCGCCTGCTGGTCGGCCTCCAGCGCATCGTGGGCGTTTTTTTTCAGCAGGCCGCTCTGCCACTGCGGCCATAGCCAGACCATCCCGCCGAAGGCGATCAGGCAGCCGATAAGCGTGTCGATAAGCCGGGCGACAATAAACTGTTCGCCGTTGAGCGTCAGCAGTTGCAGGGTATACACCGCCGTCACCGTAAAGCCTACCATCGCCCAGCCATAGTGTTTACGGATGATCAGATAGCTGAGCAGGGTAATCAGCAGCATCCCGCTCAGGGTATAGCTCTCCGGAACGTGAAAGTGCAAGGTTAGCCCGGCGATGACCAGGCCGGCGAGCGTTCCCGCCGCCCGGTGAACAATTCGCACCCGCGTGGCGCCGTAGCCGTTTTGCGTGACGAAGAGCACCGTCATCAGGATCCAGTAGGGCTTCGGCAAATGCAGGGCGTTGCCCATCAGGCTGGCGACGCTCAGCATCACGCTGATGCGCGCGGCATTGCGCAGTGCGGGTGATTTCAGCGACAGATAGTTCTTTAGCGCGGGAAACAGCGGTAAACGACGCTCTTTGTCGGCCATCAGATCCCGGGCATACAGGGGGCGCTGGGTATGCAGCACCCGGGCGATACGGCTAAAGTGCCAGGCGCAGAACTGACCGACCGGGTTGTCCGGATGCTGGCGGGCGATCTTTTCCAGAGCCTCAATCTGTTTATCCATCTGAAAGCGCTGCGGAAAGCGATGATAGAGAATATCATCCGCCAGTACGCGCAGGCGGGCAGCGACGGTTTGGGCATTCCAGCGGATCACCGCTTCGGCATGGCTGCGTTCCACCAGCCTTTGCCCCTCTTCTGGCTGATGCAGGCTAACCGAAATATGTTCCTGTAGATCCAGCCCAACCTGGAACGCCCGCAGCAGACGCTTGTGATCGTTGCGTTGGTTGGCTGCCAGCATATGCATCTGCTGATAGCACTGGGTAATCAGGTCGACTACCTTCTGCTGGCGGGTGAGCAGCGGCGGCAGGGCGGTCGACGGATCGGTATGCTGGGTCAACAGACTGTATTTGGCTTCACAATAGTCAGCCAGTTCCCGGTAAAGCAGGCTGAGCGACTCCCGCAGCGGCTGTTCGCGCCACAGCCAGAACCAGAGCCAGTTAAACACGCCGTACCACAGCGTACCGAAAGCGTAGATCAGTAGTGGTTCCCAGATGGGCATATTGCCCGCCAGGCTCAGGGTAAAGATAGCGGCGATCAGCGACGCGGGCAGCAGGCGCGCGTGCAGCGAACTGATCTCCGCGGTGACGCCGAGCAATAGCGCCAGGCCGCTGAGAATAAGCGGCAGGGGAATGGCCTGAGCGAGCAGCAACTGCACCACCAGACTGCATCCGGCAAACAGACAGCCGCCGATAATCAGACGTTTGAAAAAGCGCTTATGCGGGGTATCAAGACCGGCAATGTTGCAGCAGGCGGGCACTAAGGAAAACAACAGCCCCTGCTGGAGATGGCCGAGCAGAAGACCGATAGCCACAGGCAGACACAGCACCAGCGTTTGCCGCAGTGCATAGTTGACTTCCGGGTGGTAAATCAGCCTGCGCCACATGAGGGAAAAACAAGAACGGCGTACTGCAGGAGCAATACGCCGCTTAGCAACTTAACGGGTGCCGTAGACGACGATAGTTTTACCGTGTGCGGAAATCAGGTTCTGATCTTCCAGCATTTTCAAAATACGGCCAACCGTTTCACGAGAGCAGCCGACGATCTGACCAATTTCCTGACGGGTAATTTTAATTTGCATACCGTCCGGGTGGGTCATGGCATCAGGTTGCTTCGCCAGGTTCAGCAGCGTCTGGGCGATACGGCCCGTCACGTCGAGGAAGGCGAGGTTGCCCACTTTCTCAGACGTGACCTGCAGACGGCGAGCCATTTGCGAAGAGAGACGCATCAGAATGTCCGGGTTAACCTGGATCAGCTGACGGAATTTCTTATAAGAGATTTCGGCCACTTCACATGCGGTTTTCGCCCGTACCCAGGCGCTACGCTCCTGACCCTCTTCAAACAGGCCTAATTCACCGATGAAATCGCCCTGGTTGAGGTAGGAGAGGATCATCTCTTTACCTTCTTCATCCTTGATGAGTACAGCCACGGAGCCTTTAACGATGTAGTACAGCGTTTCTGCTTTTTCACCCTGGTGGATCAGCGTGCTCTTTGATGGGTACTTATGAATGTGGCAATGAGACAAGAACCATTCAAGGGTAGGGTCTGTTTGCGGTTTGCCAAGCACCATGCGCGGTTATCCTCTGTTATAAGCTATCTCCGGGCGCCGACACTACACGGCGTCCGGGCATGCAATCGTATTGTTTCCCTATACCTGGGAAGCTGGCTGATGATTTTTCGACAGCCCGTAATGTGAACTCCTCTGCATACATGCAGTACATCAATGTAATACTGTAGCATCCAGACTGTTTTAGCATAGCTTTCGCCGCATGTCTCCTGGTGTCTCGCTTCAGCATGACGCAGGTCGCCTTCCGTTGCGAGAATTGTTATGTGCGCGTAATCTGACAGGAAAATTGCGATACTGGAGTTAAATTTTATGCAAGCGCGTGTGAAATGGGTTGAAGGGTTAACCTTTATCGGGGAGTCCGCGTCAGGACACCAGATTCTGATGGATGGCAACTCCGGGGATAAGGCACCCAGCCCGATGGAGATGGTGCTGATGGCGGCGGGCGGTTGCAGTGCGATCGATGTGGTTTCTATTCTGCAAAAAGGTCGCCATGAGGTGACCAACTGCGAAGTGAAGCTGACGTCGGAGCGCCGCGAAGAGGCGCCGCGTCTGTTTACGCATATTAATCTGCACTTTATCGTCACCGGTAAGGCGCTGAAAGATGCCGCGGTCTCCCGGGCGGTGGATCTGTCGGCAGAGAAATACTGCTCGGTGGCGCTGATGCTGGAAAAAGCGGTGAAGATCACCCACTCCTATGAAGTGATCGAGGCGTAGTCTTCGCCTGCCGTTGTGAAGCATCTCAACCCCGGCCTGGCCGGGGTTTTTTCTGTTAGCCGATCTTGCGGCCTTCCATCAGGCGCTCGACCAGCGGCGTCATGATAAGCTCCATCGCCAGCCCCATTTTACCGCCCGGCACCACCAGCGTGTTCATGTGCGAGATAAACGACCCCTGCAGCATCGCCAGCAGCCAGGGGAAGTCGATATTCTGCAGGTTACGGAAATGGATCACCACAAAGCTCTCGTCCAGCGAGGGAATAGTTTTCGCGGCAAACGGGTTGGAAGTGTCTACCGTCGGCACGCGCTGAAAGTTGATATGGGTGCGGGAAAATTGCGGGGTAATGAAGTTGATGTAGTCTTCCATCGAGCGGACGACTGAGTCCATCACCGCCTCCCGGGAGTGGCCGCGCTCGCTGGTGTCGCGAATAAGCTTTTGGATCCACTCGAGGTTAACGATAGGCACTACGCCGACCAGCAGGTCGACATGGCTGGCGACATCATGATGCGGCGTGACAACCCCGCCGTGCAGCCCCTCATAGAACAGTACGTCTGTCGGCTCCGGCAGCGGCTGCCAGGGGGTGAAAGTCCCTGGCACCTGATTCCACGGTACGGCTTCGTCATAGGTGTGCAGGTATTTCCGCGACTGGCCTTTTCCGTGGCGGCCATAGTCGACAAAGGTCTGCTCCAGCAGGCCAAAATCGTTCGCCTCCGGGCCAAAGTAGCTGATATGTTTGCCCTGATCCCGCGCCTTGCGGATCGCCATGTCCATTTCCGGGCGGGTGTAGCGATGAAAGCTATCGCCTTCCACCTCCGCGGCGTGCAGGTTTAGCTGCGCGAAGATTTTGCGAAAGGCAAGGCTGGTGGTGGTAGTGCCCGCGCCGCTGGAGCCCGTGACGGCGATCACCGGATGTTTGGCAGACATAACAACTCCCTGGTTAAACGATGTAGTGGCGTCGCCTTAGCCGTTAAACAGCGCGCGCGGCATAATATTGACCGTCTCATGCAGTTCCGACCACACAAGAACCGCCTCTCCGCGTTTCAACTGCTGTTTTACATCGGCGACTTTATCGGCAAGTGAACGTTCATGTTCACCATAATCGGTGCCTTCACGTAACACAAAGCTTTCAATCAGGTTATCCAGCGTTTCGGGATCCAGATCCTGCCAGGGAATAATCATACGGGGACCTCCAGCCAACGGTTTAACCAGTCCGGGATGCGTCTTTCCAGCCACATCTCCGGCTTACGCAGGGTGCCGCCGACGAAACCAACGTGGCCGCCTTGCTCAGTTAATTGATACTCAACGTTCGCCGGCAATTGCTCCTGCGGTGGTATGGAGTGGTGATCCATAAATGGATCGTCTTTCGCGTGAATGATGAGCGTTGGCTTAGTGATATCGCTGAGCCGCGGCATGGCGCTGCATTGCCGGTAATAATCCAGCGCATCGGCGAAACCATGGATTTTGGCGGTGATCATATCGTCAAATTCCCGGATGCGGCGCATCCCTTTAAGCTGGCGTAAATCGACAGGCAGTGAGCCAGGATACGCTTTCAGCTTGCGTGAGGCATTGGCTTTTAACAGATTGAGCAGATAGCGCTGATAAACCCGCGAGAAGCCCTTATCCATATGATAGCTGCAGGCTTCGAGCATGAAAGGCGCGGAGACGATCACCGCCGCATCCAGCGGGCAGCGGTCGCCTTCTTCTGCCAGCAGGCAGCCCAGCATATTGCCGCCCAGTGAATAGCCGACGGCCGCAGTCGGCGCGGGACCAAACTCGCGCTGTAGCCAGTGCAGAAACCAGGTGCCATCTTCTGTTTCGCCGGAGTGATAGATGCGGTTATTGCGGTTAGGTTCGCCGCTGCAGCCGCGGAAATGCATAACCACGCCCAGCCAGCCGCGCTGCATCGCCGCGTGGATCAGACCATGGGCGTACGGGCTGTGCAGGCTTCCTTCGAGACCATGAAAGACGACGAGGCGCGGCTTATGGCGCGCCTGATGCGGGTCTTCGCTCCAGGCCAGATCGACAAAATCGCCGTCTGGCAGCTCAAGGCGCTGCCAGTGCGGGGTAAAGCGCAATTTACGGCGAATCAGCCGCGGCAGCATGGTTTGCAGATGACGATTGCCCACGCCGCGCATCGGATGGAACTCACGCGAATCGTTTTCGGGGGGCGTCATGTCTGTGGGGATGATTTCAACCATAGCACCAGAACAATTAATAAACGTGATGATGACTATACCGCGCAGGGCGCACAGGGGTTAGCCAATATGTGGTCTTGTGGCCAGCGACGCCAGGTTACAGCAAAAACAAATCATTGATGTCACTGATGGCAGGCCATGGAGAGGGCAGAAACCCACCCTGCCAGCGGCATCGTACGCGCAGGCAGGATGAGGAAGTCAATATTAGCCTTCCTGAAGCATCTGCTCCAGCTGCTCCTGGGCCTCCAGCCAGGCCATTTCACACTCCTCCAGCCCGGACTTCGCGCTGGCCTGCTGCTGCAGGCATTCGGTTAGTTCGGCTTTACGTGAGGCGTCATAAAGCTCACTGTCGCCAAGTTTTTCTTCCGCACTGGCCAACTGCGCGTTGAGCTTGTCCATCTCTTTTTCCAGACGGGCGATCTCTTTGCGCAGCGGTTGGGTCTGGCTGCGCAGTTCCGCTTCCCGACGCTTCTGGTCCTTGCGCGCCTGGGCGCTGTTGCCGCTCTCTTTTGGCGCGTCGCTGCTCTGTGATTCCTGTTTTTGCGAGTCGCTGAGCCACTGCTGATAATCTTCCAGATCGCCGTCGAACGGCTCGACTTTACCGTCATGGACGAGGTACAGATCGTCGGTGGTGGAACGGATCAGGTGACGATCGTGCGACACGACAACCAGCGCTCCCTCAAAGTCGATCAGCGCTTCGGTTAAGGCCTGACGCATATCGAGGTCAAGGTGGTTGGTCGGTTCATCGAGCAGCAGCAGGTTAGGGCGCTGCCAGACGATCAGGGCCAGTACCAGGCGCGCTTTTTCTCCACCAGAGAAGCGGCGGGTCTCTTCGCTGACCTTATCGCCCTGGAAACCAAAGCCGCCCAGATAATCACGCAGCTTTTGTTCCAGTTCCTGCGGGGCCAGGCGCGCCAGGTGCTGCAGCGGCGACTCATCGGCACGCAGGAACTCCAGTTGATGCTGGGCGAAGTAGCCGAGCTTGATACCTTTTGCGAGACCGATCTCGCCGCTCACCGGCTGGAGTTCACCTGCCAGCAGCTTAATCAGCGTCGACTTCCCGGCGCCGTTGCGGCCCAGCAGGCCGATGCGCGAGCCCGGCACCAGATTGAGCTTGATGGAGTCGAGGATAATACGCTCGCCGTAACCGGCGCTGACTTTCTCCATCTTCAGCAGCGGGTTAGGCAGACTCTCCGGCTGGCGGAAACTGAAGTGGAATGGGTTATCCACGTGCGCCGGGGCGATAAGCTCCATCCGCTCCAGCATTTTGATACGGCTTTGCGCCTGCTTGGCCTTGGTGGCCTTCGCGCGGAAGCGGTCGATATAGCTTTGTAGATGCGCAACGCGCTGCTGCTGGCTTTCGTACATCGCCTGCTGCTGAGAGAGACGGGTAGCGCGCTGCACTTCGAACGAGCTGTAGTTACCGGTGTACTCAAACATCGTCTGCTGTTCGATATGGATAATTTTGTCGACGATAGGATCGAGAAAATCGCGATCGTGGGAGATCAGGATCAGCGTCCCTGTGTAACCCTTAAGCCATTTTTCGAGCCAGATGACGGCATCGAGGTCGAGGTGGTTAGTCGGTTCATCGAGCAGCAGCAGATCGGAGCGGCAAATCAGCGCCTGGGCGAGGTTAAGGCGCATACGCCAGCCGCCGGAAAAATCGCTGACCGGCCGCTCCAGCTGTTCGTTGCTGAATCCCAGACCGTGCAGCAGGCTGGCAGCGCGCGAACGGATGGTCCAGGCGTCGATGGCGTCCAGCTTGCCGTGGACCGTGGCGATGGCATGGCCGTCGTTGCGCTCATTTGCCTGCTGGAGCGCGGCTTCCAGCTGGCGGTATTCACGATCGCCATCAATAACATAATCGATAGCCGGCTGAGGCAGCGCCGGGGTTTCCTGATTCACCCATGCCAGCTGCCAGCTGCCTGGAAAGGTCATACTGCCGCCGTCAGCGCTTATCTCGTTTTTCAAAAGCGATAGCAGCGTCGATTTCCCGCAGCCGTTTTTCCCCACCAGACCGACCTTTTGGCCAGGGTTGATGGTAGCGGTGGCGTTGTCCAGCAGGACGCGTACGCCGCGACGAATTTGTAACGAGGAGAAAACAATCATAAGGCGCCGTATGTTCAGACTATGTTAATTTGTCATTATGATAATGTAGTGTGGAAGCGAATCGCTTCACCGGGCCGCCATGGTAGCCCAAAACGAAGACGATACACAAAGTCATTCTGGCGGTGTCAGAACACCGGGGCTGCGCAGGCCGCCAGAAGACCTACGGGAGGGGAATGATGTCTCAGACAGCGAAAGTGTTGCTGCTGTATGCCCACCCAGAATCTCATGATTCCGTGGCCAACCGGGTTTTATTAGAGCCGGCCTTACAGTTGCCGAACGTCACCGTGCACGATCTTTACGCGCACTATCCGGATTTTTTTATCGATATCGCTCATGAACAGGACCTGCTGCGCCAGCATGAGGTGATTGTTTTCCAGCATCCTTTATATACCTGGAGCTGTCCGGCGCTGCTCAAGGAGTGGCTGGATCGTGTGTTAAGCCGCGGCTTCGCCAGCGGTGCCGGGGGGAACGAACTGGCGGGAAAGTACTGGCGTAGTGTGATCACCACCGGCGAACCTGAGAGCGCCTACCGTCGCGATGCCAATCGCTATCCGATGAACGATATTTTACGTCCTTTTGAACTGACCGCCGGCATGTGCCGTATGCACTGGATGAGCCCCATTATTGTCTACTGGGCCCGGCGGCAACAGCCAGAGGAATTGCGTAGCCGCGCTCGGGCCTACCGGGACTGGCTGGCCAATCCCCTTACCGCCGGAGGTATACATGGCGGGATCTGATTTGCTGCTGGCGGGCGTTCTTTTTTTGTTCGCCGCCGTTATTGCCGTACCTCTGGCCTCAAGATTGGGTATTGGCGCGGTGCTGGGCTATCTGCTGGCCGGGATTGCGATTGGCCCGTGGGGACTTGGGTTTATCAGCGATGTGGATGAAATTCTCCATTTCTCTGAGCTCGGTGTAGTGTTTCTGATGTTTATCATTGGCCTGGAGCTTAATCCGGCCAAGCTATGGCGGCTGCGAAGCTCCATCTTCGGCGTTGGCGCGGCGCAGGTGATGCTCAGCGCGGCGATCCTCGGCGGTCTGCTGATGACGACCGGGTTTTCATGGCAGGCGGCGGTGGTCGGCGGGATCGGCCTGGCGATGTCTTCCACCGCCATGGCGCTGCAGCTGATGCGTGAGAAGGGAATGAGCCGCAGCGAATCGGGGCAGTTAGGCTTTTCGGTCCTGCTGTTTCAGGATCTGGCGGTGATCCCGGCGCTGGCGCTGGTGCCCCTGCTGGCCGGTTCAGTGGATGAGCATGTTAACTGGCTGACGGTCGGTATGAAGGTCCTGGCCTTTGCCGGGATGCTGATTGGCGGACGCTATCTGCTGCGGCCGGTGTTCCGTTTCATCGCCAGCTCAGGGGTCAGGGAAGTGTTTACTGCCGCCACGCTACTGCTGGTCCTTGGGTCGGCGCTGTTTATGGAGGCGCTGGGGTTGTCGATGGCGCTGGGTACCTTTATCGCCGGCGTGCTGCTGGCGGAAAGCGAGTATCGCCACGAACTGGAAATCGCTATCGATCCGTTCAAGGGGCTGCTGCTCGGGCTGTTCTTTATCTCCGTCGGCATGGCGCTGAACCTTGGCGTGCTGTATACCCATCTGCTGTGGGTGGCGGTGAGTGTGGCGGTGCTGGTGGCGGTAAAAATGCTGGTGCTCTATCTGCTGGCCCGTCTCTATGGCCTGCGAAGTTCAGAGCGGATGCAGTTTGCGGGCGTATTAAGCCAGGGCGGCGAGTTCGCCTTTGTCCTCTTTTCGTTGCCCGCGTCTCAGCGGTTGTTTCAGCATGACCAGATGGCGCTGTTGCTGGTGGCGGTGACGTTGTCGATGATGACGACGCCGCTGCTGATGAAGGGGATAGATAAGCTATTGTCGCGACGGCTGAATCCGGCAGATGATACCGATGAGGCGCCGTGGGTGGAGGATGACAAGCCGCAGGTGATTATTGTCGGGTTTGGTCGCTTTGGTCAGGTTATCGGTCGCCTGCTGATGGCCAATAAGATGCGTATTACGGTGCTGGAGCGGGACATCAGCGCGGTGAATCTGATGCGTAACTATGGCTATAAAGTCTATTTTGGCGATGCCACCCAGCTGGAGCTGCTGCGCTCGGCGGGAGCGGAAGAGGCGCAGTCGATCGTCATCACCTGTAATGAGCCAGAAGACACCATGCGGCTGGTGGAAATGTGTCAACAACACTTTCCACATCTGCATATTCTGGCCCGCGCACGCGGTCGCGTTGAGGCGCATGAGCTGCTGCAGGCCGGTGTGACGCAGTTTTCTCGTGAAACCTTCTCCAGTGCACTGGAACTGGGGCGCAAAGCGCTCATCACCCTGGGGATGCATCCTCACCAGGCCCAGCGCGCGCAACTGCACTTCCGACGGCTCGATATGCGAATGCTGCGCGAGTTAATGCCAGTGCATACTGATACGGTACAGGTATCTCGCGTGCGGGAAGCCCGACGCGAACTGGAAGAGATTTTTCAGCGTGAAATGCAGAAAGAAAGCCGGCAGCTGGACGGCTGGGACGAGTTTGAATAAAGGTAAATCATATGGCAGTGCGTAAACGTTTTATTGCCGGGGCGAAATGTCCGGCGTGCCAGGCGCAGGATTCGCTGGCGATGTGGCGTGAGAATAATGTCGATGTCGTTGAATGCGTTAAGTGCGGTCATCAGATGCGTGAGGCGGATAAAGAGGCCCGTGAGCATGTACGCAAAGAGGAGCAGGTGATTGGCATTTTTCATCCCGACTAGCGTTATCCGTCGGCTTTTTTTAAGCTAGAGGGTACACGGCTGCAGAATTCCGCTACAATCTGCGCCACTATTCTTCCCATCTCAGGAGATATCATGAAAGTAGCAAAAGACCTGGTGGTCAGCCTGGCCTATCAGGTACGTACAGAAGACGGTGTGTTGGTTGATGAGTCTCCGGTAAGCGCGCCGCTGGATTACCTGCACGGTCACGGCTCCCTGATTTCCGGCCTGGAAAACGCGCTGGATGGCCACGAAGTGGGCGACAAATTTGACGTAGCCGTCGGCGCTAACGACGCTTACGGCCAGTATGACGAAAACCTGGTGCAGCGTGTACCGAAAGACGTCTTTATGGGCGTTGATGAACTGCAGGTTGGCATGCGCTTCCTGGCGGAAACCGATCAGGGTCCAGTACCGGTAGAAATCACTGAAGTTGAAGACGACCACGTTGTGGTTGATGGCAACCACATGCTGGCTGGCCAGAACCTGAAGTTCAATGTGGAAGTTGTCGCTATTCGTGAAGCAACGGCTGAAGAGCTGGAGCATGGTCACGTGCATGGCGCGCATGGCCACGATCACGATCATGACCATGGTCATGACGGTTGCTGCGGCGGCCACGGCCACGATCATGGTCACGACCATGAACACGGCAAAGGTGGTTGCGGTAACGGCGGTTGCGGTTGCCACTAATGGCGTCGCGTTCGCGCGGATAGCCAAAAAAAGCGGGGAAACCCGCTTTTTTTACGTCTCAATAATGGGGAGGCGGCGTCTCTTCTGCCTGAGAGGCGATATGGGACGGTTGGGTCGCCTTCAGTTTCTCGATCATCAGACGCATATGCTCCCGCATCTTCGCCATCTCTATCTCGTGGGCGGTCACGGTTTTATTGAGGTCTTCGATGGTGATTTCCTGAAACGCCAGCCGGCTTTCCAGCTCTGCAAGGCGCGTTTCTAATGTGCTATCGTGCATGGGTAACCTCTTTAGTCTGATCCTGCGAGCGGATTCTACTTAAGTTTCTCTTTTCGCGCAGCATCGCTGCGTCTGACAGGAAACTTATTCATACAAAAATAGTCCTAAAAGAGGCGATATTCAGGAACGTCCGTATGTAGATTTTAACGGCAACGTTCTATAGTACGTTTTTTGCTTTTTACGATAACCCTGGGGTGAGAGGCCCCGGCCCTGGAGAAATGGATGAAATCACTGTTTAAAGTAACGCTGCTGGCGACCACAATGGCCGTCGCCCTGAATGCACCGCTGACCTTTGCTGCAGATGCGGCGGCGAAGGCAGCCCCAGCGGCTGAGAGTAAATCGGCATTTAAAAATGACGATCAGAAATCCGCCTATGCACTGGGCGCGTCTCTCGGGCGTTACATGGAAAACTCCCTGAAAGAACAAGAAAAGCTGGGCATTAAACTGGACAAAGCCCAGCTGATCGCCGGCGTACAGGACGCGTTTGCCGATAAGAGCAAGCTGTCCGACCAGGAGATCGAACAGACTCTGCAGGCCTTTGAAACGCGCGTGAAGACCGCGGCTCAGCAGAAAATGGAAAAAGACGCGACTGAGAACGAAGCCAAAGGCAAAACCTTCCGCGATAGCTTTGCTAAAGAGAAGGGCGTGAAAACATCGAAAACTGGCCTGCTGTATAAAGTCGAGAAAGAAGGCACTGGTGATGCGCCGAAAGACAGCGACACCGTGGTGGTTAACTACAAAGGCACCCTGATCGACGGTAAAGAGTTTGATAACTCTTATACCCGCGGTGAGCCGCTCTCTTTCCGCCTGGACGGCGTGATCCCGGGCTGGACGGAAGGCCTGAAGAACATCAAGAAAGGCGGTAAAATCAAGCTGGTCATTCCACCGGATCTGGCTTACGGCAAAACCGGCGTTCCGGGGATCCCGGCCAACTCTACGCTGGTCTTTGACGTAGAACTGCTGGATATCAAACCGGCGCCGAAGGCGGATGCACAGCCGGAAGCCGCTGGCGACGCGAAAGCCGCAGACGCGAACGCTGACGCTAAGAAGTAATCGGGTTCAGGCCGCCGTCTCGTCAGAGGCGGCGGCTTTTTTATTGAGCGCAGATATAATTAAAACTGGAAAGATCCTCAGGCGCTGTATTACTTTAGATAGCTTAATAATGATGATGAGCCTGCCCTGACAATAACGACAGGCTCCTGAAAAGGAGTGCTTTTTTTCATGTCCAGGTCGCTTTTAACCAACGAAACCAGCGAGCTTGACCTGCTGGATCAACGTCCCTTTGACCAGACCGATTTCGATATTCTTAAATCTTATGAAGCGGTGGTGGACGGGTTGGCGATGCTCATCGGTTCGCACTGTGAAATCGTGCTGCATTCTTTGCAGGATCTTAAATGCTCTGCCATCCGTATCGCCAATGGTGAACATACCGGCCGCCAAATCGGTTCACCGATTACCGATCTTGCGCTGCGCATGCTGCACGATATGACGGGCGCCGATAGCAGCGTTTCCAAATGCTACTTCACCCGCGCCAAAAGCGGCGTACTGATGAAGTCGGTGACGATAGCCATTCGCAATCGCGATCATCGGGTGATCGGTCTGCTGTGCATCAACATGAATCTGGATGTGCCTTTTTCCCAGATCATGAGCACCTTTATTCCGCCAGAAACGCCGGAGGTCAACTCACCGGTGAACTTTGCTTCCTCGGTTGACGATCTGGTCGCGCAGACGCTGGAATTCACCATTGAAGAGGTGAACGCCGATCGCAGCGTGTCTAATAATGCGAAAAACCGCCAAATCGTGCTGAATCTCTACGAAAAAGGGATCTTCGATATCAAAGACGCCATTAACCAGGTGGCCGATCGTCTGAATATCTCCAAGCATACCGTCTACCTCTATATCCGCCAGTTCAAGAGCGGCGATTTCCAGGGGCTGGATAAGTAATGCGTTTTGCCCTCACGGTGACTGGCCCTGCCTATGGGACCCAGCAGGCGAGCAGCGCCTGGCAGTTTGCCCAGGCCGTATTACAGGAAGGTCATGAACTGGCATGCGTTTTTTTCTATCGCGAAGGCGTGCTCAACGCTAACCAACTGACGGCGCCCGCCAGCGATGAGTTCGATCTGGTGCGCGCGTGGCAATCATTGCACGATGAACAAGGTGTGGCACTACACATCTGCGTGGCGGCTGCCTTGCGTCGAGGCGTAACGGACGAGCGTGAGGCGCAACAGCTCGCGCTGGCCAGCCACAATTTGCAACCCGGCTTCACGCTGAGCGGGCTCGGCGCGCTGGCGGAAGCCGCGCTCACTTGCGATCGGATGGTGCAGTTCTGATGAAACGTGTGGCTTTTATTTTTTCCTCCGCGCCGCACGGCAGCGCCGCCGGCAGGGAAGGGCTCGATGCCTTATTAGCAACCTCCGCGCTCACCGACGAGATTGGCGTGTTCTTTGTAGGCGACGGCGTTTTTCAACTGCTGCCCGATCAACGGCCGGGTGCAGTGCTGGCTCGCGACTACATAGCCACCTTTAAACTGCTGTCACTGTATGACATCGATCAGTGCTGGCTGTGTGCCGACTCCGCGCGGGAGCGCGGTCTGGACCCCGCTACTCCGTGGGTGGTGGATGTCGAATGCCTGGCGCCGGATACCCTGCGCGCCCGTCTGCATGAATTTGATGTGATTTTGCGTTTCTGAGGTCCCCATGCTCCATACGCTCAGTGTTTCTCCCTGGCATGCCGATATTGCAGCAATGCTTCGCGTGATGGATCACGGCGACGATCTGTTATTGCTGTCTGATGGCGTCACGGCGGCCATCGCCGGCGGTCGCTTCCTTGAGATCCTGCAATCCGCCCCCATAACCCTCTATGTGCTGCAAGACGACGTTGACGCCCGCGGGCTGGCTGGTCAAATTGCGGACAGTGTCGGTAGGGTTAGCTATACTGATTTCGTCAGACTCACGGTAAAACATGCCGGTCAGCTGGCCTGGTGATGGCGGGATCGTTGTATATTTCTTGACACCTTTTCGGCACCGCCCTAAAATTCTGCGTCCTCATATTATATGAGGCGATTTATTACGTGTTTACGAAGCAAAAGCTAAAACCAGGAGCTATTTAATGGCAACAATTAACCAGCTGGTACGCAAACCACGCGCACGCAAAGTTGCAAAGAGCAACGTGCCTGCGCTGGAAGCCTGCCCGCAGAAACGTGGCGTATGTACTCGCGTATATACCACCACTCCTAAGAAACCGAACTCCGCACTGCGTAAAGTTTGCCGTGTGCGTCTGACTAACGGTTTCGAAGTCACCTCCTACATCGGTGGTGAAGGTCACAACCTGCAGGAGCACTCCGTGATCCTGATCCGTGGCGGTCGTGTTAAAGACCTTCCGGGTGTTCGTTACCACACCGTTCGTGGTGCGCTTGACTGCTCCGGCGTTAAAGACCGTAAGCAGGCTCGCTCCAAGTACGGCGTGAAGCGTCCTAAGGCTTAATGGTTCTCCGTTAAGTAAGGCCAAACTGATTTACCTTAATGTCATACTAAACTCTTAGAGTTTTGGACAATCCTGAATTAACAACGGAGTATTTCCATGCCACGTCGTCGCGTCATTGGTCAGCGTAAAATTCTGCCGGATCCGAAGTTCGGATCAGAACTGCTGGCTAAATTTGTCAATATCCTGATGGTAGATGGTAAAAAATCTACTGCAGAAGCAATCGTATACAGCGCGCTGGAGACCCTGGCTCAGCGCTCTGGTAAAAATGAACTGGAAGCTTTCGAAGTCGCTCTCGACAACGTGCGCCCGACTGTAGAAGTTAAGTCTCGCCGCGTTGGTGGTTCTACTTATCAGGTTCCAGTTGAAGTTCGTCCGGTTCGTCGTAATGCTCTGGCAATGCGTTGGATCGTTGAAGCTGCTCGTAAACGCGGTGATAAATCCATGGCTCTGCGCCTGGCGAACGAACTCACTGATGCTGCAGACAACAAAGGTACTGCAGTTAAGAAACGTGAAGACGTTCACCGTATGGCCGAAGCCAACAAGGCGTTCGCACACTACCGTTGGTAATCCCTTCGGAGTCATAGTCACCAGGCGGGCGCTTCAGATGAGTCGCCCGCTCTGGATAACTTAACTGAACGCCTAAAGAAATAAACGAGGAATCAAATGGCTCGTACAACACCCATCGCACGCTACCGTAACATCGGTATCAGTGCGCACATCGACGCCGGTAAAACCACTACTACCGAACGTATTCTGTTCTACACCGGTGTAAACCACAAAATCGGTGAAGTTCATGACGGCGCCGCTACCATGGACTGGATGGAGCAGGAGCAGGAACGTGGTATCACCATCACTTCCGCTGCGACTACTGCATTCTGGTCTGGTATGGCTAAGCAGTATGAACCGCACCGTGTAAACATCATCGACACCCCGGGGCACGTTGACTTCACTATCGAAGTAGAACGTTCCATGCGTGTTCTTGATGGTGCGGTAATGGTTTACTGCGCAGTTGGTGGTGTTCAGCCACAGTCTGAAACCGTATGGCGTCAGGCAAACAAATATAAAGTTCCGCGCATTGCGTTCGTTAACAAAATGGACCGCATGGGTGCGAACTTCCTGAAAGTTGTTGGTCAGATCAAAACCCGTCTGGGCGCGAACCCGGTTCCGCTGCAGCTGGCGATTGGTGCTGAAGAAGGTTTCACCGGTGTTGTTGACCTGGTGAAAATGAAAGCCATCAACTGGAACGATGCAGACCAGGGCGTTACCTTCGAATACGAAGATATCCCGGCTGACATGCAGGACCTGGCTGACGAATGGCACCAGAACCTGATCGAGTCCGCTGCGGAAGCTTCCGAAGAGCTGATGGAGAAATACCTGGGTGGTGAAGAACTGACTGAAGAAGAGATCAAAAAAGCTCTGCGTCAGCGTGTTCTGAACAACGAAATCATCCTGGTAACCTGCGGTTCTGCGTTCAAGAACAAAGGTGTTCAGGCGATGCTGGATGCGGTAATTGATTACCTGCCATCCCCGGTTGATGTTCCGGCAATCAACGGTATTCTGGACGACGGTAAAGATACCCCGGCTGAGCGTCACGCAAGCGACGAAGAGCCGTTCTCTGCACTGGCGTTCAAAATCGCTACCGACCCGTTTGTTGGTAACCTGACCTTCTTCCGTGTGTACTCCGGTGTGGTTAACTCTGGTGATACCGTACTGAACTCCGTGAAAGCTGCACGTGAGCGTTTCGGTCGTATCGTACAGATGCACGCTAACAAACGTGAAGAGATCAAAGAAGTTCGCGCGGGCGACATCGCTGCTGCTATCGGTCTGAAAGACGTAACCACTGGTGACACCCTGTGTGACCCGGATGCGCCGATCATTCTGGAGCGTATGGAATTCCCTGAGCCGGTAATCTCCATCGCCGTTGAGCCGAAAACCAAAGCTGACCAGGAAAAAATGGGTCTGGCTCTGGGTCGTCTGGCTAAAGAAGACCCGTCATTCCGCGTATGGACTGACGAAGAGTCTAACCAGACCATCATCGCCGGTATGGGTGAGCTGCACCTCGACATCATCGTTGACCGTATGAAGCGTGAATTCAACGTTGAAGCGAACGTCGGTAAACCTCAGGTTGCTTACCGTGAAGCGATTCGCGCGAAAGTTACCGATATCGAAGGTAAACACGCCAAGCAGTCTGGTGGTCGTGGTCAGTACGGTCACGTTGTGATCGACATGTACCCGCTGGAGCCGGGCTCTAACCCGAAAGGTTACGAGTTCATCAACGACATCAAAGGTGGTGTAATTCCTGGCGAATACATCCCGGCCGTTGATAAAGGCATCCAGGAACAGCTGAAAGCTGGTCCGCTGGCAGGTTACCCGGTAGTTGATATGGGTATCCGTCTGCACTTCGGTTCTTACCACGACGTTGACTCCTCTGAGCTGGCGTTTAAACTGGCTGCGTCTATTGCCTTTAAAGAAGGCTTTAAGAAAGCAAAACCAGTTCTGCTTGAGCCGATCATGAAGGTTGAAGTAGAAACTCCGGAAGAGAACACTGGTGATGTTATCGGTGACTTGAGCCGTCGTCGCGGTATGCTGCGCGGTCAGGAATCCGAAGTAACCGGCGTTAAGATCCACGCTGAAGTACCGCTGTCCGAAATGTTCGGTTATGCAACTCAGCTGCGTTCTCTGACCAAAGGTCGTGCATCATACACCATGGAATTCCTGAAGTATGATGATGCGCCGAACAACGTTGCTCAGGCCGTTATTGAAGCCCGTGGTAAATAATCCACAGGATTAAAACCTAAGTCCCGTGCTCTCTCCGAAGGGGAGAGCACTATAGTAAGGAATATAGCCGTGTCTAAAGAAAAATTTGAACGTACAAAACCGCACGTCAACGTTGGTACTATCGGCCACGTTGACCATGGTAAAACTACCCTGACTGCTGCCATCACTACCGTTCTGGCTAAAACCTACG
>NZ_KV793006.1:99906-100096 GCF_001808325.1 Klebsiella sp. HMSC16C06 | reverse complement strand
CAGATTGTCTGATAAATTGTTAAAGAGCAGTTGCAACTGCGGCTTTCAGCTCACCGTTGCGAGGTCCCGTATAATACGTTTTCCTCATGCAGAGTCAAGCGCTTATTTTGCTTTTCTCTGTCGGTTTTCAGCGTTGAACTTCATCACCGAAACCCTGCTGACCCGGCGGCTTGTTTGCCGTTGTTCCGTG
>NZ_KV793006.1:0-99886 GCF_001808325.1 Klebsiella sp. HMSC16C06 | reverse complement strand
TGTTCCGTGTCAGTGGAGGCGCATTATAGGGAGTTCTGAGACGTTGACAAGCCCTGTTTTCAAAAAATTATTCAACCGTCTCTTTTTTGTGCAAAACGTCCTTAAAGCGGTAATTTTTCCAGCGTTGGGAAACCATAGCGATGCAGAACGGGTAAAAGTTGTTCTGTTTCTGCCGTCAGCGCCATGCAGAATGCTTTATTCTCGTCACTGGACTTCGCGTCCGGCGCTTCATGCTCTAACAGCCAGGCGGTGCGGCGGGCAATCGCCGCGCCAGAATCGATAAGCCGCGTGCCCTCCGGCAGAACGCGCTGCAGCTCCTCCTGTAAAAGAGGAAAGTGGGTGCAGCCCAGCACCACCGTATCCGGCGGCTCCTGCATCCGCAGCCACGGGCGCAGGATACGGCGCAGCTCTTCTAACGGCACAGGCTCGCCATGCAGCTTCGCTTCCGCCAGCTCCACCAGCTCCGCCGACCCCAGCATCTCAATCCGACATTCATTGGCAAAGCGGTCAATCAGCTCACGGGTATAAGGACGCTTAACGGTACCGCGCGTCGCCAGCAGGCCAACAATACCGTTCGCCGTTAAGCGGGCGGCGGGCTTGATCGCCGGCACCACGCCAACGACGGGGAAAGCGAACTTTTCACGCAGGGCAGGCAGTGAGACGGTACTGGCGGTATTACAGGCGATGACCGCCAGCGCCAGTGGATAGCGTTGCTGAACGGCAGTCACGATTTCCACAACGCGCTCAACGATAAACTCCTCGCTCTTCTCACCGTACGGGAAAGCGACGTTATCAAAAGCATAGATGTAATGCAGATTCGGCAGCAGCTGCCGAATCTCATTATAAACCGACAACCCACCGACGCCGGAATCAAACACCAGCACGGTGGGACGTGGATCAGAAGGTGTAGCTGCCAGACAAGGTGTATTCCCGTCCTGCAGATTGGTAGCCATAAACTGTCTCGTAATCTTTATCGAACAGATTGGCTATTTTACCACGAACTGTCAGGTGTGAGGTGACGGGATACGATAAACCGACATCCCAGAGGCTCAACCCACCCATATTGACGGTACGTGAGTTGTCGTAGTCATAATCGTAACGCTTGCCGATGTAGTGATACGTCACATCCCACCCCAGATCGTAGACCTGACCGTTCAGCTCGTATTTCACCTGCTGCTTCGCCCGGCGATAGAGGATCTTGTTGGTTTCGTCATCGCGAGGGTCAACATACTGCAGCGTTAGATGATGCTCCACCGGCCCGGTGGTGACATTCCCCGTCCACTCCAGCCCCTTGATCGTCGCAGACTTGACGTTGTAATAGGCGTTGTTGTCGTAATCGATGAGGTTCTGAATCTCATAGCGATACGCGGAGAGGCGCCAGTCGAGCGGCCCCGTTAACCCTTCGAGGCCCGCTTCCCATTGCTTCGACTCCTCGGGTTTCAGGTTCGGGTTAGAGGCGATGCCAAAACGCTCTGCGCCATACTGCTGCCCAAGGGAGGGGGCGAGGAATCCTGTACCGTACGAGAGCGTTGTCCGATAACCGTCGATAAATTCCCAGCCTGCCGCCGTCTGCCAGGTTCCGTGCCAGCCAAACTGCTCGTCATGATCCTCGCGGCCGGAAGCTTCCAGCGTCACGCTATCAATCTGCTGCTGCCCAGTCAGATAAAGACCGGTGGTGTCACGCTTATACACGTCGGTACTGGTCGTTCCGCTGGATTTCAGCTTCTCTTGTTTCCAGTCAACGCCGCCGCTCACTGCCCCATGGCCTACCACAACATTATTTCCCCACTGGATATAGCGCTGTTCCATATCATCCAGGGTGGTGCCCGCGGCATAGCGGCCAGCGTCGCTGCTGTAGTTGTAATCTTTGATGCGCTGATAGTTAGCAATCAACTGAGAGGAGTAAATCCCGGAGTGGTAGTGCAGACCGGTATCCCAGGACTGAGTATAAGACTGATCTTCATCGTTTCCGCCTGCGTAGCCCCAGTTGCCCTGGTCATAGTCAGCGTTGGCGGAATAACCATAGCCGCGGAAGAAACCTGAGAAGTTGTCATCGAACTGATGCTGTACCCCGCCCCACAGCATTTTATTGCGGTAGCCGTCGCGATCGCTGTCGCCACTATAAGAGGAGTTTGGCTGAACGTTAAATCCTTTGGTGGTCTGATAGGCGCCGGCAGCGGTAACCAGCGTATCGCCAAACCGCTTGTTAAAGGCGCCGTCATAGGACTGGTAGCCGTTCGTCCCCGCGCCGGCGTTAATTTGCGAACGCTCAGCGTCGGTCATGGTGATAATGTTCACCACCCCACCGATCGCTCCGGAACCGTAGACTGCGGAGCGCGGGCCACGGATGTATTCCACCCGCTGGACCAGCGAGATAGGGATCTGACTGATATCTACGCCATTGGAGATCCCCGGACGCGCCATCGGCACACCGTCGATCAGCACCAGCACGTGACGAGCCTCCGTCCCCCGAACATACAGCGAAGCGCTCTGCCCCATGCCGCCGTTGCGGGCAATATCGACCCCAGGAAGACGACGCATGACATCGTTTAAATCTTTGGACTGCCAGCGGTCGATATCATCGCGCGTCACAATGTCGGTCGGCGCCAGCACGGTATTGACCGGCTGTTGAAAACGGTTTGCTGTCACCACTAACGTATCTGAATTGCTATCCTGCGCCCAGCCGGAAAATGCCGTGACGGATAAAGTCGTCATCAGCGAAGCTTTTTTAATCATTGTAAAAGCATCCGAAACAGAAAAAGGATGCCGCTGGTTTTATCAGTTGCTCGCGACGATAAAACCCAGTGCGACGTATTCCGGCAGGTCTTCGGGCTTGGAGGCTGTTTCAAGAAATAATGACTTCCCACGGCTAGCCGCAGTGTCTGCACCGAGTGCGCTCATTTCTCACCTTCCTTACCGCTGCGCGTCAGCCCCAGATTTCCACTGGGTTCCCTTTTAACTCACAGGACCGGTAGGCGAATGCTACAATTAGAATCATATAGATGTCCAGACTGCTAATTATATTTCCCGCCACATTCGAGGCTGGACATCCCCGGCGCTTTCCCTACAATCCCCGCGTACTTATTTTATTCAGGATGCATCATGACCCCCGAACACCTTCCTACCGAACAATACGAAGCGCAGCTGGCAGAAAAAGTCGTCCGTTTGCAAACCATGATGGCGCCTTTTGCCGCGCCGGTTCCGGAAGTGTTTCGTTCGCCGGTCAGCCACTACCGGATGCGCGCCGAGTTCCGTCTGTGGCACGATGGCGACGATCTGTACCATATTATTTTCGATCAGCAGACCCGGTCGCGGATTCGCGTTGACAGCTTTCCGGCCGCCAGCGCGCTTATCAATCAGTTGATGACCGCCATGCTGGAGGGCGTGCGCAACAATCCCGTGCTGCGCCATAAGCTGTTCCAGATTGACTATCTGACCACCCTCAGCAACCAGGCGGTCGTTTCGCTGCTGTATCATAAAAAGCTGGATGATGCCTGGCGTGAGCAAGCGGAGGCGCTGCGTGACGCCCTGCGAGCCCAGGGACTCAATGTGCATCTGATTGGACGGGCGACCAAAACCAAAATCGAGCTCGATCAGGACTATATAGATGAACGTCTGCCGGTTGGCGGGCGAGAGATGATCTACCGTCAGGTGGAAAACAGCTTTACCCAGCCGAACGCGGCCATGAACATTCAGATGCTGGAGTGGGCGCTGGATGTCACCAAAGGGGCGACCGGCGACCTGCTGGAATTGTACTGCGGCAACGGTAACTTCTCGCTGGCGCTGGCGCGTAATTTTGATCGCGTGCTGGCCACCGAAATCGCCAAACCTTCAGTGGCTGCGGCGCAGTACAACATCGCCGCTAACCATATCGACAACGTGCAGATTATCCGCATGGCGGCGGAAGAGTTTACTCAGGCGATGAATGGCGTGCGGGAGTTCAACCGGCTGCAGGGTATCGATCTGCAGAGCTATCAGTGCGAGACCATTTTCGTCGATCCGCCGCGCAGCGGACTGGACAGCGAAACGGAAAAAATGGTGCAGGCCTATCCGCGCATTCTGTACATTTCATGCAACCCGGAAACGCTGTGCCGCAATCTGGAGACGTTAAGCCAGACGCACAACGTCACCCGGCTGGCGCTGTTCGACCAGTTCCCGTACACCCATCATATGGAATGCGGCGTTCTGCTGACCCGGAAATAGGCCCAAAAAAACCGGCAATGTCATATTGCCGGTTTTTTTACACCACTGGCGGCTTACTCGGCTGCCGTATTTTTGCGGTTACGCATCTTGTAGCCGATCCAGAAGACCATCGCGACGGACAGAACGGCCGGGAAGAAGTTAGAGCCGATATCCGGGTACTCCGCACGCACGACGGTGCTGTACAACAGCACCCCGAGAATAAAAAAGGCGGCGGCCAGGCCCGGAAGCCCAACGGGCATACTGCGATTCTGATAGCGCTGATGCAGACAGTAGACCGTCAGCAGCAGGGATAAAATCGGGAAGACGGAAAACGGAACTATCGAACTGAACAGCGCCGCAAAGGCGCCATTAATGGATAACCCGGCAATCAGCGCCAGCAGCAGCGTACCTTTATCTTGAACTGAGTGTTTCATTGCTCGTCCTTCACGTTATTCGGAATGATGTGACATTTTTTCTTGTTCACGGCGATACCAGTAATACGCGCCTTTCGAGATCATTCTGAGCTGCAGCACCAACCGTTCTTCCAGCTGCCGGCGCTGTTCAGGGCCGACATCCAGCGCTTCCGCGCCAGCGCTAAAGACGATGGTGACCATAGCTTCAGCCTGCGCTTCGGTGAAGGCGCGCGGCATATGGTTTTCGAGTTCTAAATAGTCGGCGAGTTCCGCGATAAAGTGCTGGATCTCGCGCGCGACGGCGGCGCGAAACGCCGCAGAGGTTCCCGAGCGCTCTCGCAACAGCAAGCGGAAGGCGTTCGGGTTGTTACCGATAAACTCCATAAAGGTGGAGACCGAGGTACGGATCACGCTGCCGCCTTTAGCAATTCTCTGGCGCGCCTGACGCATCAGCTGGCGCAGCATCAGTCCGCTCTCATCGACCATCGTCAGACCTAACTCATCGACATCGCGAAAATGACGATAAAAGGACGTCGGCGCGATCCCAGCTTCCCGCGCCACTTCGCGCAAGCTCAGGCTGGCGAAACTCCGCTCAGCGCTAAGTTGGCTGAATGCTGCTTCCACCAGCGAACGGCGGGTTTTTTCTTTTTGTTGTGCTCTTACGCCCATCACGATGTATGAATCCTTCCAATAGCCCTGCTGGCACTATACCAGAGATTAAAACTAATCGGTTTGCACTGGATTGTGAATGATTGTTTACGAGCCGTTTCTGCTTTTATGCCGCAAAAAAGCACAACGATAATTGGGTTAAAGCGCAGCGAATGTTATCATCGTGTTTATTTTATGTATAAAACAGGTGAGTAATGCCATGTCACACTCTTGGGATTATGATGCAATAGTGATTGGTTCCGGTCCTGGCGGCGAAGGCGCCGCCATGGGACTGGTGAAACAGGGAGTACGCGTTGCCGTCATTGAGCGCTACCATAATGTCGGCGGCGGTTGCACCCACTGGGGCACCATCCCGTCGAAAGCCCTCCGCCATGCCGTCAGCCGTATTATCGAGTTTAACCAAAACCCCCTCTACAGCGACCACTCCCGCCTTCTTCGCTCTTCTTTCGCCGACATCCTCAACCATGCCGACAGCGTCATCAACCAGCAGACTCATATGCGCCAGGGATTCTATGAGCGCAACCACTGTGAAATTCTGCAGGGCAACGCGCACTTCGTTGATGAACATACTCTGGCGCTGGAATGCCATGACGGCACGGTCGAGACGGTGACTGCGGAGAAATTCGTTATCGCCTGCGGGTCACGTCCCTACCATCCGGCCGATGTCGATTTCCACCACCCACGCATCTATGACAGCGATTCGATTCTCAGCCTGCAGCATGAGCCGCGCCACGTGATCATTTACGGCGCCGGGGTGATCGGTTGTGAATACGCCTCGATCTTCCGCGGCATGGAGGTGAAGGTCGATCTGATCAACACCCGCGATCGTCTGCTGGCCTTCCTCGATCAGGAGATGTCAGACTCGCTCTCTTATCACTTCTGGAACAGCGGCGTGGTCATTCGCCACAATGAGGAGTATGAGAAAATTGAGGGGGTGGATGACGGCGTGATCATGCACCTGAAGTCCGGTAAAAAACTGAAGGCCGATTGCCTGCTGTACGCCAATGGCCGCACCGGCAATACCGACACCCTGGCGCTGGAAAACATCGGTCTGCAGACTGACAGCCGCGGCCAGCTGAAGGTCAACAGCATGTACCAGACCGCCCTCCCGCACATTTATGCGGTTGGCGATGTCATCGGCTATCCAAGCCTGGCTTCTGCCGCTTACGATCAAGGGCGCATTGCCGCCCAGGCGCTGGTGAAAGGCGAAGCCTCAGCGCATCTGATTGAAGATATCCCAACCGGGATCTACACCATTCCGGAAATCAGCTCCGTCGGGAAAACCGAGCAGCAGCTGACGGCAATGAAAGTGCCGTATGAGGTGGGTCGCGCCCAGTTTAAACACCTGGCACGGGCGCAAATCGTTGGCATGAGCGTGGGAACCCTGAAGATCCTGTTCCATCGGGAGACCAAGGAGATCCTCGGCATTCACTGCTTTGGCGAACGCGCAGCCGAAATCATTCATATCGGCCAGGCGATCATGGAGCAGAAAGGTGGTGGTAACACCATTGAGTACTTCGTCAACACCACCTTTAACTACCCGACCATGGCGGAAGCGTATCGGGTTGCCGCGCTGAACGGCTTAAACCGCCTGTTTTAACGCCTTGTCGAAATGGCCATCCATCGTACCGCGGATGGCCTCCGCCAGATGTTCATAGCGGCTGCGCAGCGGGGAGCCGGGACGGTAAACCAGGCCGATGGTTCGTCTTGGCTCTGGCTTAATGCACGGCAGATAGACCACACCATCGCGTTTTCTTTCCTGCGGTACTGCCAGCGCAGGCAGCAAGGTAATGCCGCTGCCCGCCGCCACCATATTGCGTAGCGTTTCCAGACTGGTCGCCCGGAAGTGGGTATCCTCATCCGCTCCCGCTTCAAAGCAAAAGCCCATCGCCTGATCGCGCAGACAGTGGCCATCCTCCAGCATCAGCAGCTTTTCACCAGCCAGATCCGACATCGGCACGCGGTCGCGGTTCGCCCACGGGTGATCCTCATAGATAGCCAGCATCATCGGCTCATCAAACAGCGGCACCTCGATAAAGGCCTCGCTCTCTTTGACCAGCGCCAGAATGGCGCAGTCGAGCTTACCGCTGTCGAGCTGGGCCAGCAGCTGATGGGTCTGCGCTTCGTGCAGGTACATTTCCAGCTTCGGAAAGGTTTGGTGCAGCATCGGAATGATCTGCGGCAGCAGATACGGGCCAATTGTCGGGATCAAGCCGATGTGCAGCGGCCCGGACATGGTTTCCCCTTGTTGGCTTGCCATCTCCTTGAGCACTTTTACTTCGCGTAACACGGTACGCGCCTGATCCACCAGCAACAGCCCCGCCTGGGTAAACAGAACCTTACGGCTGGTGCGCTCCAGCAGCATGACGCCAAGTTCATCCTCGAGCTTGCGGATCTGTCCGCTGAGCGTCGGTTGGCTCACGTGGCATGAGTCAGCCGCCCGCCGGAAGTGGCGGTGTTCGGCGAGCGCTACCAGGTATTCAAGATCGCGAATATTCATTATTCATCCTCCATCGCCACGATAGTCCATGGCGATAGATAGCATAGCAACGAACGATTATCCCTATCAAGCTTTCTGTTCAATAATACGCCCATAGAGACGGTATACCTGTGAAAATCATTGGCCCGTCACACTGTTTCTCTACCCGAACAACTAAAGCCAACGTGAACTTTTGCGGACCTTGTGTCCGCTTTTTTTTTTGCATAAAAAACCCGGCGTCATCAGGCTCGGCCGGGTTCAGAGAGGCGGATGCCAGAGAATTAGCTCAGGCGCGCTTTTGCGTCGCTGATAGCCTGCGCCACCTGCTGCGGCGAAACGCCGCCTTTCGCTGCGCGTTTATCGAGGCAGGACTGCAGAGACAGAATCGGATAAACATCGTCTGCGATGACCGGACTGAATTTCTGCAAATCGACCAGGGGCAGCGCTTCCAGCGGTTTCCCTTGCGCAATGGCTTCGACTACCGCCTCACCAACAATATGGTGCGCTTCACGGAACGGAACGCCTTTTGCCACCAGATAATCTGCCAGTTCTGTGGCGTTGGCATAGCCCTGCTGCGCCGCTTCCGCACAGCGCGGGCGTTTCACCTGGATGCCATCCAGCACCAGGGTCGCCATATGCAGGCAGTCGAGCCAGGTATCCAGGGCGTCGAAAAGCCCCTCTTTATCTTCCTGCATGTCTTTGTTGTAGGCCAGCGGCAGGCCTTTCAGCGTCATCATCATGCCGGTCAACGCGCCCTGCACGCGGCCGCATTTACCACGAATTAATTCCAGCGCGTCCGGGTTTTTCTTCTGCGGCATCAGCGAGGAGCCGGAGGTCACGCGATCAGAAAGTTCGACGAAGTTCGCCTCGCCGGAGTTAAAGAAAATCAGATCTTCAGCAAAGCGCGACAGATGCACCATGCCGATAGACGCATCGGAAAGCAGCTCCAGAACATGGTCGCGATCGGAAACGCTGTCGAGGCTGTTGCGTGTGGCAGAGGCAAAGCCCAGCCAGCCGGCCAGCTGCTCGCGGTCGATTTCATACGCCGTCCCCGCCAGCGCGCCGCAGCCCAGCGGGCTAACGTCGAGGCGCTTCAGCGCGTCCTGCAGGCGGCTTTCGTCACGCGCCAGCATTTCAACATAGGCCAGACACCAGTGTGCGAACGTCACTGGCTGGGCACGCTGCAGGTGAGTGTACCCCGGCATCACCGCGTCCTGGTTATGCTGGGCTGTCTCCACCAGCGCGCTCTGCAGCTGGCGGTTCGCCGACAGCAGTTCGACAACGGTATCTTTGCACCATAGTTTAAGGTCGGTGGCGACCTGGTCGTTACGGCTGCGCCCGGTGTGCAGTTTCTTGCCCAACTGGCCCACTTTATCGATCAGCTTGCCTTCCACCCAGCTGTGAATATCTTCGGCATCGCTGGCGAGGATTTGCTGCGGATTGGCGCGCACCTCTTCCAGCAGCACGTTCAGCGCTTCTTCCAGCTGCTGCTGTTCAGCGGCACTCAGAACGCCGACCGTTACCAGCGCTTTCGACCAGGCGACAGAGCCAACGATATCCTGCTCCGCCAGACGATAGTCAAAGCGCAACGAGTCGTTGAACTGTTTGAACCGTTGATCTGCTGCCTGTGTAAAACGCCCGCCCCAAAGTGCCATAACATGCTTCCTTTATTCGTTAGTTCTGCCGGCGACATTGTGCCGCCCGGCCTACAGTCTGTAAGCCCGGCAGACGACGCGCCGCCGGGCATGAAATCTTAAGCCAGAATACGTGTGCCGATCGGCGTGCCGTTAAATAACGCTGGCAGCTGCTCGGCGTGACGCCAGGAGGCGATATCCACCGGACGGCCCAGGGCACGTGCGGCGTCAAGGGCCGCATTCACTTTAACAATCATGCCGTCAGTGATAATGCCCTGCTCGATCAGTTGCTCCGCTTTCTCGGCGGTCATCTCGGCAATGCGCTGTCCTTTACCGTCGAGGATACCGCTGACATCAGACAGCAGGATCAGATCCGCCCCCAGGGTGGCCGCCAGCGCTGTCGCCGCCTGGTCAGCATTGACGTTCATCAGCTGGCCTTCATCGGTCACCCCGATAGAGCTCACCACTGGCAGGTAACCGCCTGCCAACAGGGTGTTGATCAGCGCCGGGGAGCCCGGCTGCGCCAGCCCGACATGGCCCAGCTCGGCATCCAGCTGCGTGACCTTCACGCTATCGCCATCGCCGAGGAACAGGCCTACCGAGGAAATACCATGTTTTTTCGCCCATGCCAGCAGCGTTTTGTTGGCGGTTCCCGCCAGCGCGCCGGTAATGATGTCAATCTGATCGGCAGGCGTAACCCGCAGGCCATTTTTCTTTTTCACCGGCAGATTAAGCTGCTTCATCAGCTCATCCACCACGCAGCCGCCGCCATGGACGATAATCAGCGGGCGCTGGTGCGCTTCACGGTAGTTAACCAGCGCGGTAAACAGGCGCTCCAGCGCCTCTTCGCTATCGAGTAATACGCCGCCGAGTTTGATAATTAATGGGTTCATCATCACACCTTAAATAAGAGACTGCGTCTCAGCGAAGCCGAAACGAATATTCGCGCACTGCACTGCCTGCGCTGCGGCGCCTTTCAGCAGGTTATCTTCAGCCGCGACGACGATGAGATGGTCGCCCTGCACGGCAAAACCGATATCACAGAATGGCAGACCCTCGACGCTTTTCAATGCGGGTACGCCTTTATCATATAAACGTACCAGCGGTTTATCGGCGTAAGCCTGCTGGTAAACCGCTGCGATCTGCGCGTGGCCGACGCCCGGCTTCAGGCGGCAGGTAATGGTTTCAAGGATGCCGCGCTTAAAATTACCCAGGTGCGGGGTAAAAATCACCTTTGCCCCGAGGTGGCTGGCAATCTCCGGCTGATGGCGATGGTTAAATATGCCGTATGGCTGCAGGCTCACTTCACAGAAGCTATTGCCGATCGCGGCTTTACGACCCGCGCCGCTCACCCCGCTGGTGGCGTTGATCACCGGCCACTGGTTCAGATCCAGCAGATTGGCCTCAATCAGCGGCTTCAGCGACAGCTGCGCCGCTGTCGGATAGCAGCCAGGCACCGCGATTAACTGCGCTTCTTTAAGCGCATCCGCGCTCCACTCCGCCAGACCATACACCGCCTGTTTGAGCAGGTCGGGATGTTGATGAGTGAAACCGTAATATTTTTCGTAGAACGCCCCATCGTTAACGCGGAAGGCACCGGAAAGATCGAACACCACGCAGCCGGCGGCAAGGAACTGCGGCGCCAGGTCGTGACTCACTTCGTGCGCGGTGGCGAGAAACACCACGTCCACGCCAGCGCTGAATTCGCTGATATCGGACATCGGCTGCAGCGGCATATCGACAATGCCTTTGAGCTGCGGATGCAGGTCGGAAATTAATTTTCCCGCATCATTGCTTTGCGCGGAGACCGTCAAAGCGGTTATGTTCATATGCGGATGACGATTGATATAGGTCACCAGCTCTGCGCCGGCATAACCACTGGCACCCACAATCAGCGTATTTAACATTGGAAGCGCATCTCCTTACATTCGATGGGTTTTCTTACGCTCAACGATATTGTATTTTTATTCACAATAAATGCATGAATATTGATACTATCACGACCCAAGGTGTGTCAACAATGAAAAACAATTTACCGCCCTTTATCGAGATTTACCGCGCGTTGATCGCCACACCGTCCATCAGCGCGACCGAAGAGGCTCTCGATCAAAGCAATGAGTCTTTAATCAATTTGCTGGCAGGCTGGTTCCGCGATCTCGGCTTCAATGTTGAGATACAGCCGGTGCCGGATACGCGCCATAAATTCAACCTGCTGGCCAGCACCGGACACGGCGCCGGCGGCCTGCTGCTCGCCGGGCATACCGATACCGTGCCATTCGATGATGGCCGCTGGACGCGGGATCCGTTCACCCTCACCGAACACGATAACAAGCTCTACGGCCTCGGCACGGCTGACATGAAAGGCTTCTTCGCCTTTATTCTCGACGCCCTGCGCGATGTCGACGTCACCACGCTGAAAAAACCGCTGTATATTCTGGCCACCGCCGACGAAGAGACCAGCATGGCCGGCGCGCGCTATTTTGCCGAAACCACCCAGCTGCGCCCGGACTGCGCCATCATCGGCGAGCCCACCTCCCTGCAGCCGATCCGCGCCCACAAAGGACATATGTCCAACGCGATCCGTATTCAGGGTCAGTCCGGCCACTCCAGCGATCCGGCACGCGGAGTTAACGCGATTGAGCTGATGCACGACGCCATCGGCCGCATTATGCAGCTGCGCGATCTGCTAAAAGAGCGCTACCACTTCGAGGCGTTCACGGTCCCTTACCCAACCCTCAACCTGGGCGCTATCCATGGCGGCGATGCCTCAAACCGCATCTGCGCCTGCTGTGAACTGCATATGGATATCCGCCCGCTGCCGGGGATGACCCTCAACGATCTTAATGGTCTGTTGGGCGAGGCGCTGGCGCCCGTCAGTGAGCGCTGGCCGGGCCGCCTGACGGTCTCAGAGCTGCACCCGCCGATCCCCGGCTACGAATGCCCGCCGGACCATAAGCTGGTCCAGGTGGTTGAGAAACTGCTCGGCGCGCAGACCGACGTGGTGAACTACTGCACCGAAGCGCCGTTTATCCAGACGCTATGTCCGACGCTGGTTCTCGGCCCGGGTTCCATCAATCAGGCCCATCAGCCTGACGAGTATCTGGAGACGCGCTTTATCAAGCCGACCCGGGAGCTGATTAGCCAGGTGGTCCACCACTTCTGCTGGCACTAAAATCGCCCTCTTTTTCCGCCCCGTTCTCCCGGGGCGGAACGGTGACGATCGTCACATTTCCATAAGCGATGCTTATCCAGCGCCCCCTGAATTAAATTTCGCAAATTACGGCGATTTACTCGTTTGCTGAAGCGATTTCGCAGTAATTGACGTGGGGGTATTTACGTGGCTTTATAAAAGACGGGTTGCTTATCCGTTGCTCACGTTCCAGCGCAGCGGATATAACAAAATAAAATGAGATGGGGTGTCTGGGGTAACATGAACGAACAATATTCCGCATTGCGTAGTAATGTCAGTATGCTCGGCAAGGTGCTGGGCGATACCATCAAGGATGCATTGGGAGAAAATATTCTTGATCGTGTCGAAACTATCCGTAAGTTGTCCAAATCTTCACGCGCCGGCAACGAAGCTAACCGCCAGGAGCTGCTGACCACGCTGCAGAATTTGTCTAACGACGAACTGCTGCCGGTTGCCCGTGCCTTCAGCCAGTTTCTGAATCTGGCGAACACCGCTGAGCAGTACCACAGCATTTCGCCAAATGGCGAAGCGGCCAGCAATCCGGAAGTCATTGCGCGTACCCTGAGAAAGCTCAAAGACCAACCCAATCTCAACGAAGACACCATCAAAAAAGCGGTGGAATCTCTGTCTCTGGAGCTGGTATTAACCGCCCACCCGACCGAGATCACCCGCCGGACGCTGATCCATAAAATGGTGGAAGTGAACAGCTGCCTCAAGCAACTGGACAATAAAGACATCGCCGACTACGAACACCATCAGCTGATGCGCCGTCTGCGCCAGCTGATCGCCCAGTCCTGGCATACTGACGAGATCCGTAAATACCGCCCGTCTCCGGTCGACGAAGCCAAATGGGGCTTCGCGGTGGTGGAAAACAGCCTGTGGGAAGGGGTGCCTAACTATCTGCGCGAGCTGAACGAACAGCTGGAAGCCAACCTTGGCTATCAGCTTCCGGTGGACTTCGTCCCGGTGCGTTTCACCTCGTGGATGGGCGGTGACCGCGACGGCAACCCGAACGTGACCGCCGACATCACTCGCCACGTGCTGCTGCTCAGCCGCTGGAAAGCCACCGATCTGTTCCTCAAAGACGTGCAGGTGCTGATCTCCGAGCTGTCGATGGTGGAGTGTACCGACGAACTTCGCGCGCTGGCTGGCGCCGAGGGTGCTCAGGAACCGTACCGTTATCTGATGAAGAAACTGCGCACTCAGCTGATGGAGACCCAGGCCTGGCTGGAAGCGCGCCTGAAAGGTCAGAAGCTGCCGAAACCGGCGGGACTGATCACTCAGAACGAGCAGCTGTGGGAACCGCTGTACGCCTGCTATAAATCGCTGCAGGCCTGCGGTATGGGCATTATCGCCAACGGCGAACTGCTCGACACCCTGCGCCGCGTGAAGTCTTTCGGCGTACCACTGGTGCGTATTGATATCCGTCAGGAAAGCACTCGCCATACCGAAGCGCTGGGCGAAATGACCCGTTACCTCGGGATCGGCGATTACGAAAGCTGGTCAGAAGCCGACAAACAGGCTTTCCTGATCCGCGAACTGAACTCCAAACGTCCGTTGCTGCCGCGTCAGTGGGAGCCAAGCGAAGAGACGCGCGAAGTCCTCGATACCTGCAAAGTGATCGCCGAGGCGCCGCGCGGATCGATCGCCGCCTACGTGATCTCGATGGCCAAAACGCCGTCCGACGTGCTGGCGGTTCATCTGCTGCTGAAAGAGGCCGGGATTGGTTTTGCTCTGCCGGTGGCCCCGCTGTTCGAAACGCTGGACGACCTAAACAACGCCAACGATGTCATGACTCAGCTGCTGAATATCGACTGGTACCGCGGCTTTATCCAGGGCAAGCAGATGGTCATGATTGGCTATTCTGACTCCGCCAAAGATGCTGGCGTGATGGCCGCCTCCTGGGCGCAGTACCAGGCGCAGGACGCGCTGATCAAAACCTGTGAGAAAGCCGGTATCGAACTGACGCTGTTCCACGGACGCGGCGGTTCCATCGGCCGCGGCGGCGCGCCAGCCCACGCGGCGCTGCTCTCGCAGCCGCCGGGAAGCCTTAAAGGCGGCCTGCGCGTCACCGAGCAGGGCGAGATGATCCGCTTTAAGTACGGCCTGCCGGAAGTGACCATCAGCAGTCTGTCGCTATATACCAGCGCCATTCTGGAAGCCAACCTACTGCCGCCGCCGGAACCGAAAGCCGAATGGCGCGACATCATGGCTGAGCTGTCCGACGTCTCCTGCAAGATGTATCGCGGCTACGTACGTGAAAACAAAGATTTCGTGCCTTACTTCCGCTCTGCGACTCCGGAGCAGGAGCTGGGCAAACTGCCGCTGGGTTCGCGTCCGGCAAAACGTCGCCCGACCGGCGGCGTCGAGTCGCTGCGCGCCATTCCGTGGATCTTCGCCTGGACCCAGAACCGCCTGATGCTACCGGCCTGGCTGGGCGCTGGCGCCGCGCTGCAGAAGGTGGTCGAAGGTGGAAAACAGAGTGAACTGGAAGCGATGTGTCGCGACTGGCCGTTCTTCTCCACCCGCCTTGGCATGCTGGAGATGGTTTACTCGAAGGCCGACCTGTGGCTGGCGGAGTACTACGATCAGCGCCTGGTGAAGCCGGAGCTGTGGGCGCTGGGTACCGAGCTGCGTAAGCTGCTGGCTGCCGACATCAACGTCGTGTTGGCCATCGCCAATGACTCCCATCTGATGGCCGACCTGCCGTGGATCGCCGAGTCTATCCAGCTGCGTAATATCTATACCGACCCGCTGAACGTCCTGCAGGCGGAACTGCTGCACCGTTCACGCCAGGCCGAAGAAGCAGGCAAGGACCCGGATCCGCGCGTTGAACAAGCGCTGATGGTCACCATCGCCGGCGTTGCCGCCGGTATGCGTAACACCGGCTAATCGAAGCCTCTCTCCCCCGGCCGCCCGGTCGGGGGATTTTCACCTGTTCTAGTGGTGCAGCATCTCATCAACGATCTGCTCTTTATGCAGCGCATATGGATAATAGGTCGGCCAGTTATCCATCTCTTTCAGCAACGCCTCCTGTGATTCATTGCCCATGAAAATATGGAAATGCTGCGATTTACGCGGGCCAATAATATGGTCGCTGAACTGCACAAATTTCGGCGCGTTGGCATCGCCCTGCTGGCACTCAAACAGGTAACGTACGCCCTTCTTGCCGGAGGCGTAATGCAGAATTTTGTAGCCTGAATAGCGGTATTTGCAGCTGTTGACGGTCTCGCCAACGTGGAACTCAATCACATCATTTTCAATGCCAATCTGCTCCACATCGGTGGCGTAGCCCTTCTTATAATAAGCGCGATACTCCTCGACGCTCTTGCCGCCGGGCTTTTTCGCCTTCTGCTCCAGCACCGGATCGAGGTCGCCATTGAGCAGATACGGGTTTACCGACTGCCAGACGCCCTCCCAGTCGCTCAGCGCGCGGTCCTGCACATTTTTATCGGCAAAAATGCCTTCGCTGGCCTGACGCTCGATGTCGGTTAACGCCGGGCCATGGTTATGATTGCCGTGGGCAAACGCCTGGGCGCTGGCTAACGCCATGCCGAATCCAAAGGCCAGCAGGGGGATCTTTCTGGTCATTACTCTCTCCTGAGTTTGCTATCAATGGTGACAAATTGTTACGATATAACATATCTTATCTGGGAAGCAAGCGTGACTGGCAAGCGCTTTTACCGCTGGAAAAATGTCCGGTATGATGAAAGAGGTGATGCGCTGAACGGAAGAATGATGGACAACGATATCAATCAACTTATTGATTCATTCCTAAAAAAACAGAATGGTATCGGCCGGGTCTATTTTGCCGGCGAGATGCGCTCGCCTGCTGAGCCGGTAGTGCAGGTTGATTTTCCCCGTCTGAACATCATCCTCAATGGGCAGTTGCCCGACCGGGCACTCGGCAAAAACGCCAGCCCTCTTGAGGCGAACGACGTGCTCTATATCCCTGGCGATAGCTGGAACTGCCCCCAGTGGCAGGCGCCCTGCCTGCTGTTAAGTATCCTGTTCGATAAGCAGCGACTGGAGTGCTCGCTGCAGCACTGGAATGGCAAGGCGATAACCGTTGTCGAAAAGCGGCAGGCGCTGCGCCGCGGGCCGCGCGTCGGTTCATTTCTGCTGCAGGCGCTCAATGAGCTCCGGATGCAGCCGCAGGAGCAGCGAACCGCCCGCAGCATTGTCGTCAGCCTGCTCAGCCACTGCCATGACCTTCTCGGCAGCCAGGCGCAAACCTCCTCGCGCAGCCAGGCGCTGTTTGAGGCGATCCGCCAGTACATGGACGCCCATTATGCAGAGCCGCTGAGCCGGGAATCGGTGGCCCAGGCGTTCTATCTCTCCCCCAACTATCTTTCTCACCTGTTCCAGAAATGCGGGCCAATGGGCTTCAATGAATATCTGAACCATATTCGTCTTGAACAGGCCCGTATGCTGCTGAAGGGCCACGATATGAAAGTGAAAGATATCGCCCACGCCTGCGGCTTCGCCGACAGCAATTATTTCTGCCGCCTGTTTCGCAAAACCACCGAGCGCTCGCCGTCTGAATACCGCCGTCAGTATCATAGCCAGTTAACGGAAATATCTTCTCCGGCCAAAAACTAGATTTTTGTGTGTTAAACCTGACTTTTGTGCGCGCTTTTATTGCTGCCCAACCCCACCATCGCCGATAAATGTGATCTAAATCATCCTTAATCGTGATGCGTACATTTATCCAGTTTTTGGCAAATTTGTCATCTGGCGGTCCTTCGAACGAAAGCCGTATGCTTACCTCAACGACAATATCGAATTAAGCATTGAGGAAAACACGATGGAACTCTATCTGGATACCGCCAACGTCGCCGAAGTGGAACGCCTGGCCCGCATCTACCCGTTGGCCGGGGTAACCACCAACCCGAGCATTATCGCCGCCGGTAAAACTCCGGTATGGGACGTGCTCCCACGCCTGCAGAAAGCCATCGGTCCGGAGGGCACCCTCTTCGCGCAGACCATGAGCCGCGATGCGCAGGGCATGGTGGAAGAAGCTAAACGCCTGAGCAACGCCGTGCCGGGCATCGTGGTCAAAATCCCGGTGACCGCCGAAGGCCTCGCCGCTATCAAAATGCTGAAGAAGGAAGGCATCCCGACTCTTGGCACCGCCGTCTACAGCGCTTCGCAAGGCCTGCTGGCCGCACTGGCCGGCGCAAAGTACGTCGCGCCTTACGTTAACCGCGTTGACGCCCAGGGCGGGGACGGTATCCGCATGGTGCAGGAGCTGCAATCTCTGCTGGAAATGCATGCGCCCGAGAGCAAAGTGCTGGCGGCGAGCTTCAAAACGCCCCGTCAGGCGCTGGATTGCCTGCTGGCCGGTTGCGAAGCCATCACCCTTCCATTAGATGTAGCGCAACAAATGCTCGGCACCCCTGCGGTAGAGTCAGCCATAGAGAAGTTTGAACAGGACTGGAATAACGCCTTTGGCACGCTGAACCTGTAACCGGACCTGCGAGTCGCCTGCGGGCGGCAGCACGGTCATCGAGGAGGAATCGAAATGGATCGCATTATTCAATCACCAGGCAAATACATTCAGGGCGCAGGCGCCATCAAGCGCCTCGGCGACTATCTGAAGCCGCTGGCCGAACGCTGGCTGGTAGTCGGCGATAAGTTCGTACTGGGGTTTGCGGAAGAGATGCTGCGTAAAAGCCTGGCCGACGCTGGCCTGGCGGCCGAAATCGCGCCGTTTGGCGGTGAGTGTTCGCATAATGAAATCAATCGCCTGCGCGATATCGCCGGCAGCGCGAAGTGCACCGCCGTGCTGGGGATCGGCGGTGGTAAAACGCTGGATACCGCGAAAGCGCTGGCCCATTTTATGAAGGTGCCGGTGGCGATCGCCCCCACCATCGCCTCCACCGATGCGCCGTGTAGCGCGCTGTCGGTGATTTACACCGACGAAGGGGAGTTCGACAGCTACCTGATGCTGCCGCACAACCCCAACATGGTCATTGTCGATACGCAGATTGTTGCCGGTGCGCCAGCTCGCCTGCTGGCCGCCGGGATTGGCGATGCGCTGGCCACCTGGTTCGAAGCCCGCGCCTGCTCCCGTAGCGGCGCCACCACCATGGCGGGCGGGAAATGCACTCAGGCGGCGCTGGCGCTGGCCGAGCTGTGCTACAACACCTTACTCGAAGAGGGTGAAAAAGCGATGCTGGCCGCCGAACAGCACGTGGTCACCCCGGCGCTGGAGCGAGTGGTGGAAGCCAACACCTACCTGAGCGGCGTGGGTTTCGAAAGCGGCGGCCTGGCGGCGGCGCACGCGATTCATAACGGCATGACGGCCATCCCTGACGCCCACCACTATTATCACGGGGAAAAAGTGGCGTTCGGTACCCTGACGCAGCTGGTGCTGGAAAATGCGCCGGTGGACGAAATAGAGACCGTCGCCGCGCTGTGCCACAGCGTTGGGCTGCCGATCACCCTGGCGCAGCTGGACATCAAAGGTGATATCCCGACCAAAATGCGCCTGGTGGCGGAAGCCGCCTGCGCTGAAGGCGAAACCATTCACAATATGCCGGGCGGCGTCGACTCAGACCAGGTCTACGCCGCGCTGTTGGTGGCCGACCAATACGGTCAGCGCTTCCTGCAGGAATGGGAATAACCCAGAGCAAAACACCCGGCATCAGCCGGGTGTTTTTTTATGTCTATCTGTCGAACGCGCCGCCTACTGACCGCGGAAACGGCAAGCACTCAGGCCGGACGCACGCCCAGCGTATGGCAGATGGCGTAGCTCATCTCGGCGCGGTTCAGGGTATAGAAGTGGAAGTCTTTTACCCCTTCCCGGCTTAAAATCTTCACCATGTCCATGGCGATATTCGCCCCCACCAACTGACGGGTTTCGGCGTCGTTATCCAGCCCTTCGAACATTTTCGACATCCACACCGGGATACGGACGTTGGTCATATCCGCAAACTTTTTCGCCTGTTTAAAGTTGGAGACCGGCAGGATACCCGGAATGATTTCCACGTCGATGCCCGCCGAAACGCAGCGATCGCGAAAACGCAGGTAGCTTTCCACATCGAAGAAGAACTGGGTGATCGCGCGGTTGGCGCCCGCCTCGACTTTACGCTTCAGGTTCAGCAAATCCGCCTGTGCGCTTTTCGCTTCCGGATGCACTTCAGGATACGCGGCGACAGAGATATCAAAATCGCCCACCTCTTTCAGCAGCGTCACCAGATCGGCGGCATACATATCCGGTTTACCGCTACCCGGCGGCAGGTCGCCGCGCAGGGCGACGATATGGCGAATACCGTTGTTCCAGTAATCCTGAGCGATAGTACGCAGCTCATCACGAGTGGCATCGATACAGGTCAGGTGCGGCGCGGCTTCCAGACCAGTTCGCTCTTTAATGCCTTTGATGATGCTGTGGGTGCGATCGCGCTCGCCAGAGTTCGCGCCATAGGTTACCGAAACAAACTTCGGTTTCAGACTGCTCAGGCGATCGATGGATTTCCACAGGGTTTGCTCCATTTCACTGGTGCGCGGCGGAAAGAATTCAAAAGACACATTAATCTGGCCCTGGACTTCCGCCAGGCTCTGATTCAGGGCTTCCCGCTGATTGGCGTGAAAAAAGCTCATACCTTACCTCATCAATCGCATGTAATGGCTGTTATATTGCGAACTTCTATACGTTTAGACGTCCAGATGTAAAAATGACGGAAAAGCGCGCGGGCGTCAATAGAAAAATCTGCGTAAAGAGTGAGGAATAGGCCTCCAAAATGAAAAAAATTCATCTTCCGGCGCTTTGCCAGCCGAAAGAGCTCGCTCTGCAGTCAATATGGGGTAGCACGATGTTCAGCCTGAGACTAGCCAGTCGTCAGGTGATCATCCAGCAGTGAGAGCCATTGCTGCACGGATTCTGCCTGGTGAGGCGCATAGACCACGCCAAGGCTTAACGGCATGCTGTCGCCTTCAGCGACAGGACAGAACACCACCCCCTGACGCTGGATCGCGGAAAAGGACGCCGGCAGGAGGATCATGCCTTCGCCACGCGCAATACGCGCCAGCAGCACATCATGTTCGGCAGGCTCTTCCACGTAAGCGGGGGTATAGCCAGCCCGGTCGAAAATACGTCGCGTGTAGTCAAAGAAATCGGGATTGCGTTCGCGTTTAAACCAGAACAGCGGCCGGTGATTGAGCGCGCGTAGCGTTAACGCTGGCGTGGCGGCTTCCGGCCAGGAGGCTGGCAATGCCGCGATGAGCGGCTCCTGATACGGCAATGGATGCAGGTGCAGCCCTTCAGTATTCAGCGGCAGCGCGACCAGCGCCGCATCGAGTTTGCCTTTGCGCACCTGCTGAGCCAGCGCCGGCGAGGCGTGGCGGGTAATATGCAACGTGCGGGTATGATCGCTCAGCGCAGATTCAACGGCGGCGAAAATGCCCTGTTCAAAGGCGGTGGTCAATCCCAGACGCAAGGGCTGCGGCGAGTGAGCGGAGAGCTGGCTCAATGCCGCCAGCGTGCGTTCCTGGAGCACCAGCAGAGGTCGAATCATCTCCAGCACCTCTCTTCCCGCGTCGGTCAGGATCAAGCCTTTGCTGTGGCGCTGAAACAGCGTCACCCCCAGCTGCGCTTCCAGATGGCGGATATGGCGGGTCAGCGGCGGCTGCGAGATAAATAACCGCTGCGCCGCCCGGCTGATGTTATTTTCCTCCGCCACCACGGCAAAGGCGCGCAGCAGGCGAATATCCAGGGAATGTAATCGCGAAGTTGTCATACTGAAAAGGTATCACGAAAAGGGTATTACTCAAGTCCGGCACACTTCCCTACCCTTCCTCTTAACGCGCCATCACAGAGAGGAAAAAACGATGTCCAGCGAACGTTATATCACCGGTCAGGAAATGCTGCAGCGGGTGGATGGCCACGGCGGGGAAGCCGTCGTCGACAGCCTGCAGGATATCGCCCCCGATTTCGCCCGCTATCTGATTGAGTTCCCCTTCGGCGATATTTACGCCAGGCCAGGGCTCGACTTACGCAGCCGGGAAATCGCCACTATTGCCGCGCTCACCGCGCTGGGTAACGCCGCGCCACAGCTGAAAGTACACATTGCCGCAGGATTAAATGTCGGCCTGACACAAGAGGAGATTACGGAAGTGATCATGCAGATGGCGGTCTACGCCGGATTCCCGGCAGCACTCAACGGCCTGTTTGCCGCCAAGGCGGTGTTTGCGGCGCACTAACAAAAAAGACCAGGCAGCGCCTGGTCTTTTCTCGGAACTACAGCAGCTGCGCCAGACGGTTAATATCCGACTGGATCGCTCCGGCGGTCACATCGCGCCCGGCGCCGGGTCCGCGGATCACCAGCGGGTTATCGCGATACCAGCGGCTTTCGATGGCGAACACGTTATCGCACGGCAGCAGCGCCGCCAGCGGGTGCTCTTCGCGTACCGCTTCCACGCCGACGCGTGCTTTGCCGTTAGCATCAAAGCGCGCCACGTAGCGGAGCACCAGCCCCATTTCGCGGGCCGCCTCCAGGCGCTGCAGCATTTGCTCGTTCAGCTCTTCGCCATTTTCAAAGAAGTGATCGACCGACCCCTCTTCGCAGTGTGCAGGGACCAGTGATTCCACACGGACCTGATCCGGTTCGATGTCATAACCCGCTTCCCGCGCGAGGATCACCAGCTTACGCATTACATCCTTACCGGACAGATCGACGCGCGGATCCGGCTCGGTCAGCCCCTGCTGCCAGGCCTGATCCACCAGGTCGGTGAACGGCACTGTGCCATCAAACTGCAGGAACAGCCAGGAGAGCGTTCCCGAGAAGATACCGCTCAGACCGAGGATGGTGTCGCCGCTGTCGATCAGATCGCGCACGGTATGGTTCACCGGCAAACCCGCGCCAACCGTAGCGTTATACAGCCAGTGGCGACCCGTCTTCTCAAACGCGTCGTGGATCTGGCGATATTTATCACTGCTGCTGGCGCCCGCCAGCTTGTTGGCGCTGATCACATGGAAACCATGGCTGGCGAAATCAAGGTACTGGTCGGCCAGCTGTTCGCTGGCGGTGACGTCCAGCACCACTAAATCATCGTACGGATGCGCGCGCATCCACAGGAACAGCGACTCTTCATCCTGTTCCACCGCTTCATCGTTGAAGAAGGCCAGCGCCCGGCTGGCATCCAGCCCGTCGTAGTTCAGCAGGCTGCGTTTACTGTCGACTACGCCGGCGAGAACAAACTCGAAGCCAGTACGCGCCGACAAGGTGGTTTGTTCGCGGGCAAACAGCTCCAGCCAGCGGGAGCCAATGTTCCCCTTGCCGAACAGCATCAGGCCAATACGCTTCTCTGCACGAAACAAGGTCTGATGCAGCCCCTGGATCAGGCTTTCCGTTGGTCCGGCGCGCAACACGGCTACCAGACTGATCCCCTCTTCGGACTGCCAGGTGAACTCCACCGGTTGCCCTTTCAGTTGCTGCCAGAAACGATGGCAGTGCAGTGGGTTACGGGTGACACCCGCGCCCACCATCGCCACCAGCGCCAGCTTCTGACGCAGACGCAGCTCGCCCGGCAGACCCGCTTCATCGAGCAGCTTCAGCGCGCTGTCGGCGACCTCGGAGGTATAGCAGAACTGCAGCAGCTTACGGTCGGCATGGACGCCAACGGCTAACGGGCGCAGCTGGGCGCGTTTGAGCAGGGCGTCCAGCTCTTTATGCGCCAGTTTGAAATCATGGCTGGCCGGCACCTGGAACTCCACCAGACAGACGTCATCATGGCTGGTGACAATCCGCGCGCCAGTACCCGAAGCCAGCACGCGCTCAATGCGCGTAGAACCCTGTTCCGGCGTATAGCTGCAACGTAACTGCAGATCGATATCGCTGGCGGACACCGGCTGCAGCGTGCGGGCGTGGAGCACTGGAGCGGCCAGACGCGCCAGCTCGCTGGCTTCATCCAGACGCAGCAGCGGCAGCAGACAGGCATCTTTGACCTTACGCGGATCCGCGCTGTACACCCCGGCGACATCACTCCAGATGGTGACGCGAGAGGCGCCCGCCAGCGCACCGATCTGCGTGGCGGAGTAGTCAGACCCGTTACGGCCCAGCAGGACGGTTTCCCCGGCCTGGTTGCGGGAGATAAAGCCGGTCACCACCAGACGCTTATTAGGATGTTGCGCCATCAGCTGTTGCAGCAGTGGATAAGATAATCCTTCATCCACCTGCGGCTGCGCGGCGCGTTCCGCACGCAGGAAAGCGCGCGCGTCCAGCCAGGCCGCTTCCATACCCAGTTGGTTAAGAACCGCCGCCATCAGGCGTGCGGACCAGACTTCACCATGGCCGACCACTTCCGCATAAACCGCTTCGGTAACCCCGCCATCAAGCAGCCCTGCCAGACGCTCAAGGTCATGGATGAAGGCGGCAATTAACGTGTCAGCCGCCGCCGGCTCCACCAGACCGCCAATCAGCTCGGTCTGATAACGGCGAAGCGACTGCTGAACCTGATGCGCAGCAAGGCGATCGCTCTGGCTAAGTTTAAGCCAGCTGATCAGCTGGTTGGTGGTGCTGCCAGCGGCGGAGACAACCATCATGTCGCCCGCCTGCGAATATTCCTTCATGATCCCCGCGACGCGCAGGTAACATTTCGCATCCGCTAAACTACTCCCACCAAATTTGTGCAGCTGACGACCCTTCGCCCCTGCCTGCGCAATCACACTCATTTTTATTCCTCGTTTGCTGCCCGGAAGCCATTTTCCAGGTCGGCAATTAAATCTTCACCATCTTCAATACCGGTTGAAATACGCAGAAGCGTTTCTGAAATTCCGGCGGCGGCACGCGCTTCAGGCGCCATGCCGGCATGCGTCATCGTTGCCGCATGGGAAATCAGGCTTTCAACGCCCCCCAGCGATTCCGCCAGTGTAAACAGCGACAGCCCGCTCAGGAAACGGCGCAGCGTCTGCTCGTCACCGTCCAGCTCGAAGCTTAACATTGCGCCAAAACCTTTTTGCTGACGCGCCGCAATTTCATGCCCCTGGTTTTCCGGCAGCGACGGATGATACAGCTTTTTCACCAGCGGCTGGGTTTTCAGATACTCAACAATCGCCAGGGCATTACGCTGCGCCACTTCCATACGCGGAGACAGCGTCCGCAGACCGCGCAGCAACAAATAGCTGTCGAAGGCGCCGCCGGTGACGCCAATATTATTCGCCCACCATGCCAGTTCGGTGACAGTCGCCGGATCGTTGGCAATCACCACCCCGGCAACCACATCGGAGTGGCCATTCAGGTATTTAGTACAGGAATGCAACACCAGATCGGCACCCAGCGCCAGCGGGTTTTGCAGCGCCGGGCTCAGGAAGGTGTTGTCCACCACGCTCACCGCGCCTGCCTCACGTGCCAGACCACAGATTTTCGCAATATCCACCACCCGCAGCAATGGATTACTTGGGCTTTCGACCAGCACCAGCTTCGGTTTTTCCGCCAACGCCGCCCGCAGCGCCTGCTCATCATTTTGATCGACGAACTGGACGCGATAACAGCCGCGCTTCGCCAGGCTGTCGAACAGACGGTAGCTGCCGCCGTAGCAGTCGTGCGGCGCCACCAGCAGATCGCCCGGCTTAAGGAACACCGTCGTCACCAGCAGGATCGCCGACATACCGGTATTGGTCAGCACCGCGCCGGCGCCACCTTCCAGCTCCGCTAAGGCGCGCTGCACCACATCACGCGTCGGGTTGCCGCGGCGGGAGTAGTCGTGGGCGCGAGGTTCATTAAAGCCGGTGAAGTTATAGGTACTGGAAAGGTGGATCGGCGGGACAACGCAACCGTACTGCTCGTCGTCATTTAAACCGCTACGCACTGCGATGGTGGCCTGTTTACGCGTCATGTTGGGAAGTTCCTGGGCTGAATCGGTGAAAAGTCAGGCTCCAGAGTAAACATTGTCACAATAGACGTCAATACATCTGGACATCTAAACTTCTTTGCGTATAGATTGAGCAAAGTGCAAATAGCCGTTAAAATTATATGCATTAGCGCACGTCGGTAGCGGCTTATCTCATGTTAGAAAGCGCGCTCATACGGTAAACTACGCGCAATTATAGCCCGGGCGGAATATTCTGGCCCTTCACTAATAAACAGAGGATTAAGGTATCTCATGGCTGAATGGAGCGGCGAATATATCAGCCCATACGCTGAGCACGGTAAGAAGAGTGAGCAAGTAAAGAAAATTACGGTTTCCATTCCTCTGAAGGTGTTAAAAATCCTCACCGATGAACGCACGCGTCGTCAGGTGAACAACCTGCGTCACGCGACCAACAGCGAGCTGCTGTGCGAAGCGTTCCTGCATGCCTTTACCGGACAACCGTTGCCTAACGATGAAGACCTGCGTAAAGAGCGCAGCGATGAGATCCCGGAAGCGGCGAAAGAGATTATGCGTGAACTGGGGATCGACCCGGATACGTGGGAATACTGAGTTGATAAAAAGGGCGGAAGCAATCTTCCGCCCTTTTTTGTGTCCCGCGCAGGCTGGCGAGAGGCACAAAAAAGCCGCCCTGAGGCGGCTTTTTCTGGCAACTTACTTGCTGCCCGGGATGCTGAAGCGCTTGTTGAAGCGGTCAACACGGCCACCGGTAGCAACATCACGCTGTTTGCCGGTGAAGAACGGGTGGCATTTACCGCACACGTCGAGGTTCAGGTCGTGACCAACGGTGGAACGGATTTTCATGACATTACCGCAAGAACAGGTAGCAGTAATTTCTTCGTATTTTGGGTGAATACCTTTTTTCATGGGAGAACCTCAGTTAAGGCCGCGTCGCTCTTCCAGCCCTAACGCCAGACACCACGCGATATTAATAATTTCCCGTCGTCTTCCACACTGCTGACAGCGCGAAGCGTACGGTAATGGTCAATCTCCAATGCGGTATAAAGTGCATTGAAGGCGGCGAATCATACAGAATTTGACCAGCATATGCAAACTGATCCGCGCCGCCTTATCGTAATGTGTATACTATCCCGCCAGATTTCAAGTCAGGAAGATGACATGCCCGTCGCCCACGTTGCCCTACCCGTTCCGCTACCGCGCACCTTTGACTATCTGCTGCCTGATGGCATGACGGTCAAAGCGGGCTGTCGGGTGCGGGTGCCGTTCGGCAAACAGGAGCGGATCGGCATTGTCGCGGCGGTGAGCGAGCGCAGCGAGCTGCCGCTGGATGAACTCAAACCGGTCGCCGAAGCGCTGGACGACGAGCCGGTCTTCTCTGGCACCGTCTGGCGACTGCTGATGTGGGCGGCTGAGTATTACCATCATCCGATTGGCGATGTGCTGTTCCATGCGCTGCCCATTCTGCTGCGCCAGGGCAAACCCGCCAGCGCGACGCCGCTGTGGTACTGGTTCGCCACCGAGCAGGGGCAGGCTGTCGACCTCAACGGTCTGAAACGCTCCCCAAAGCAGCAGCAGGCGCTGGCGGCGCTGCGCCAGGGAAAGATCTGGCGTCATCAGGTTAGCGAACTGGAATTTAATGAAGCGGCGCTGCAGGCGCTGCGTGGCAAAGGGCTGGCGGAGCTGGCCTGTGAAGCGCCCGTCCTCACCGACTGGCGCAGCACGTATTCGGTTGCCGGCGAGCGCCTGCGTCTGAATACCGAGCAGGCCACCGCCGTCGGGGCGATCCACAGCGCTGCCGATCGCTTCTCCGCCTGGCTACTGGCAGGCATCACAGGCTCAGGGAAAACGGAAGTCTACTTGAGCGTGCTGGAGAATGTACTGGCGCAGGGGCGCCAGGCGCTGGTGATGGTGCCGGAGATCGGCCTGACGCCGCAAACTATCGCCCGTTTTCGCCAGCGCTTTAATGCGCCGGTGGAAGTGCTGCACTCCGGACTCAATGACAGCGAACGTCTCTCGGCCTGGCTGAAGGCGAAAAACGGCGAAGCGGCCATTGTGATCGGCACTCGCTCCTCGCTGTTTACCCCGTTTAAAGATCTCGGCGTCATCGTCATCGACGAAGAGCATGACAGCTCCTACAAACAGCAGGAGGGCTGGCGCTACCACGCCCGCGACCTGGCGGTATGGCGCGCTCACAGCGAACAGATCCCGATTATTCTCGGCTCGGCGACGCCGGCGCTGGAGACCCTGCACAACGTCCGCCAGGGCAAATATCGGCAGTTAACCTTAAGCAAACGCGCGGGCAACGCGCGTCCAGCCCAGCAGCACGTGCTCGACCTGAAAGGACAGGTGCTGCAGGCGGGTCTGTCACCCGCGCTGATCAACCGCATGCGCCAGCATCTGCAGGCGGATAACCAGGTGATCCTGTTTCTTAACCGCCGCGGCTTTGCGCCGGCGCTGCTGTGCCACGACTGCGGCTGGATCGCGGAGTGCCCGCGCTGCGACAGCTACTATACGTTGCACCAGGCGCAGCACCATCTGCGCTGCCACCATTGCGACAGTCAGCGCCCTATCCCGCGCCAGTGCCCTTCCTGCGGTTCCACACATCTGGTGCCGGTGGGTATCGGCACCGAGCAACTGGAGCAGTCCCTGACGCCGCTGTTCCCTGGCGTGCCTATCTCGCGTATCGACCGCGATACCACCAGCCGTAAAGGGGCGCTTGAGGAACATCTCGCCGCAGTCCACCGCGGCGGCGCGCGCATTTTGATCGGCACCCAAATGCTGGCCAAAGGCCACCACTTTCCGGACGTGACCCTCGTCTCCCTGCTGGACGTCGACGGGGCGCTATTTTCCGCTGATTTCCGCTCCGCAGAGCGTTTCGCTCAGCTCTATACCCAGGTCTCCGGACGAGCGGGCCGGGCAGGAAAACAGGGCGAAGTGATCCTGCAAACCCACCATCCGGAGCATCCTCTGCTGCAGACCCTGCTGTATAAAGGCTACGACGCCTTTGCCGAGCAGGCGCAGGCCGAACGCCAGACGATGCAGCTACCGCCGTGGACCAGTCACGTGTTGATACGTGCTGAAGACCATAACAACCAGCAGGCGCCGCTTTTTTTACAGCAGTTACGTAATCTCTTGCAGGCCAGCCCGCTGGCCGACGATAAACTGTGGGTGCTCGGTCCGGTTCCGGCGCTGGCGCCGAAGCGCGGCGGCCGCTGGCGCTGGCAAATATTACTGCAGCACCCTTCGCGGGTGCGCCTGCAGCACATCGTTAGCGGTACGCTGGCGTTAATCAATACGCTACCGGAGGCGAGAAAAGTGAAATGGGTGCTGGATGTCGATCCTATTGAAGGGTAAGGCTTCTCTTGCGAGCCGGATCGAAAAATTCAACAAGCATCACGTTTTTCATGAAAATTCTGTAACTCACTGCCGCGACTATCTGATAAAAATGATGCAGCAGTTAGCGCGCAAGGGAAATGTCAGCGCCATTCAGCGAGGAGAAACCAGGTGAAGCCCAAAAAACAAGTGGTTGCCGCCACCATGAAAGACGTCGCCCTCAAGGCAAACGTTTCCACGGCAACCGTGTCCCGAGCGTTGATGAACCCTGATAAGGTGTCGCAAGCCACCCGTAACCGGGTCGAGCAGGCGGCGCTGGAAGTCGGCTATTTACCCCAGTCGCTCGGGCGAAATATGAAGCGCAACGAATCGCGGACGATCCTCGTGATCGTGCCGGATATCTGCGATCCCTTTTTTAGTGAAGTCATCCGCGGAATTGAAGTCACGGCCGCCGAGCACGGTTATCTGGTGTTAATCGGCGATTGCGCCCACCAGAACCAGAAAGAAAAAACCTTTATTGACCTTATTATCACCAAGCAGATCGACGGCATGGTGCTGCTCAGCTCGCGCCTGCCGTTCGACGCCAGCGTGGAAGAGCAGCGCAATTTGCCGCCGATGGTCATGTCGAACGAATTCGCGCCGGAGCTGGAGTTACCCACCGTCCACATCGATAACCTGACGGCGGCCTTTAACGCGGTGAACTATCTCCACGAACTGGGACACCAGCGTATTGGCTGTATAGCTGGCCCGGAAGATATGCCGCTGTGCCATTATCGTCTGCAGGGTTACGTGCAGGCGCTGCGTCGCAGTGGCATCACCGTCGATCCGCACTATATCGCTCGCGGCAACTTTACTTTCGAAGCCGGCGCCAATGCGCTGGAGCAGCTGCTGTCACAGCCGGTGCCGCCCACCGCGGTCTTCTGCCATAGTGATGTGATGGCGCTGGGCGCCTTGTCGCTGGCGAAACGCCGCGGCCTGAAGGTGCCGGACGACCTGTCGATTGTCGGCTTCGATAACATCGCGTTGTCTGAATTTTGCGATCCGCCGTTGACTACCGTTTCACAGCCGCGTTTTGATATCGGCCGTGAAGGAATGCTGCTATTACTTGAGCAAATGCAGGGTCATAATGTGAACAGCGGCTCGCGTCTGCTCGATTGCGAACTGATCGTTCGCGGCAGTACGCAAAAAATCAGACGATAACCATCAGGCTTTCGGGCCTGCTCTTCTGGTCAAAGGCCCGCCGCTTAAGTAACATGGCGGGCTGACGAACAAATATAAGACAGCGAAACGATAGTGGCACAACGAGATTATGTACGCCGCAGCCAACCGGCTTCTTCGCGGCGCAAAAAGAGCACTACCCGAAGCTCAAGGAATAAGCAAAGCAGCCTTCCGGCGATTTCACCGGCTATGGTGGCGATCGCGGCGGCGGTGCTGGTGGCCTTTATCGGTGGACTTTATTTCATTACGCACCATAAGAAAGAAGAAGCGGAAGCGATGCAAAATCGCCAGGCCGCCGGTAACGGCTTGCCGCCAAAACCGGAAGAGCGCTGGCGCTATATCAAAGAGCTGGAAAGCCGCCAGCCTGGCGTCCGCGCGCCGACCGAACCGACCGCCGGTGGCGAGGTGATGAAACCGGAACAGCTGACCGACGAGCAGCGCCAGCTGCTCGCCCAGATGCAGGCCGATATGCGCCAGCAGCCGACCCAGCTGACCGAAGTGCCGTGGAACGAACAAACCCCGGCACAGCGCCAGCAGACGTTGCAGCGTCAGCGTTTAGCACAGCAGCAACAGCAGGCGCAACAGCAGCAGTGGGCGCAAACTCAGCCGCAGGCCGTGCAGCAGCAGCCGCGCGTCCAGCAGCCGAAGCCGGTGCAACAGCAACAGCCGAAGCAGACCGCGTCGAACCAGCAGCCGTACCAGGATCTGCTGCAGACGCCGGCGCATACCAATACCACGCAGCCACGTACGCAGGCCGCCGCGCCGGTAACCCGCGTGGAGGAAGCGCCGAAAGCCGCCGAGAAGAAAGACGATCGTAGCTGGATGATCCAGTGTGGCTCCTTTAAAGGCGCCGAGCAGGCCGAAACCGTCCGCGCTCAGCTGGCTTTTGAAGGGTTTGCTTCACATATCACCACCAACAACGGCTGGAACCGCGTAGTCATTGGCCCGCTGAAAGGCAAAGAAAGCGCCAACGAGATGATCACCCGTCTGAAGATGGCCGGACACGCGAACTGCATTCGTCTCGCCGCCAGGGGTTGAAACCCTCAAAATCCCCCCCATCTATAATTGCATTCGGCCCCGCGGACAGCGCGGGGCCCCTGTTCCGCTTTTGCAACCAAGGGGTCTGCTCGTGACTACAATTGTAAGTGTTCGCCGTAACGGCCATGTTGTTATTGCCGGTGATGGCCAGGCCACGCTGGGCAACACCGTGATGAAGGGCAACGTGAAGAAAGTGCGTCGTCTGTATAACGACAAAGTGATTGCCGGTTTTGCTGGCGGCACCGCTGACGCCTTCACGCTGTTCGAACTGTTTGAACGTAAACTGGAAATGCACCAGGGCCATCTGGTGAAGGCCGCCGTTGAGCTGGCCAAAGACTGGCGAACCGATCGGATGTTGCGCAAGCTGGAAGCGCTGCTGGCCGTCGCGGACGAAAACGCGTCGCTTATCATCACCGGTAACGGCGACGTGGTACAGCCAGAAAACGATTTGATTGCTATCGGCTCCGGCGGTCCTTACGCCCAGGCCGCGGCCCGCGCGCTGTTGGAAAACACCGATATGGGCGCGCGCGACATCGCCGAGAAAGCGTTGGATATTGCAGGTGATATCTGCATCTATACCAACCATTTCCACACCATCGAAGAATTACCTTCTAAAGCGTAAGGATCTCCCATGTCTGAAATGACCCCACGCGAAATTGTCAGCGAACTGGACAAACACATTATCGGCCAGGACGCCGCCAAGCGTTCTGTTGCTATCGCCCTGCGTAACCGCTGGCGCCGGATGCAGCTTAACGAAGAGCTGCGTCATGAAGTCACGCCGAAAAACATTCTGATGATCGGCCCAACCGGCGTCGGTAAAACCGAGATTGCCCGTCGTCTGGCGAAACTGGCCAACGCGCCGTTTATTAAAGTTGAAGCGACCAAGTTCACCGAAGTGGGCTATGTTGGTAAAGAAGTAGACTCGATCATCCGCGATCTGACCGATGCGGCGATCAAAATGGTTCGCATGCAGTCCATCGATAAGAACCGTTACCGCGCGGAAGAGCTGGCGGAAGAGCGCGTGCTTGACGTGCTGATCCCACCGGCGAAAAACAACTGGGGCCAGGCTGAACAGCCGCAGGAACCCTCTGCTGCGCGCCAGGCGTTCCGCAAGAAACTGCGTGAAGGCCAGCTGGACGATAAAGAGATTGAAATCGATCTCGCTGCGGCGCCGATGGGCGTTGAAATCATGTCCCCTCCGGGCATGGAAGAGATGACCAGCCAGCTGCAGTCCATGTTCCAGAACCTCGGCGGTCAGAAGCAGAAACCGCGTAAGCTGAAAATCAAAGACGCGATGAAGCTGCTGATTGAAGAAGAAGCGGCCAAGCTGGTCAACCCGGAAGAGCTGAAGCAGGAAGCCATCGACGCTGTAGAACAGCACGGTATCGTCTTTATCGACGAAATCGACAAAATCTGTAAGCGCGGCGGCAACTCCTCCGGCCCGGACGTGTCTCGCGAAGGCGTACAGCGCGACCTGCTGCCGCTGGTGGAAGGCTGCACCGTCTCCACTAAGCACGGGATGGTCAAGACCGACCACATCCTGTTCATCGCCTCGGGCGCGTTCCAGGTGGCCAGCCCGTCCGATCTGATCCCGGAACTGCAGGGGCGTCTGCCGATCCGCGTTGAGCTGAAAGCGCTGACCACCCATGACTTCGAGCGCATCCTGACCGAGCCGAATGCCTCCATCACCGTGCAGTACAAAGCGCTGATGGCGACCGAAGGGGTGAATATCGAATTCACCGAAGACGGTATCAAGCGTATCGCCCAGGCCGCGTGGCAGGTAAACGAAACCACCGAGAACATCGGTGCGCGTCGCCTGCACACCGTGCTGGAGCGTCTGGTGGAAGATATTTCCTATGATGCCAGCGAGATGAACGGCCAGACCGTCATTATCGATGCCGAATATGTGAGTAAACACCTGGATGTTCTGGTGGCAGATGAAGATCTGAGCCGTTTTATCCTATAATCCGGTGCAATGCATTTCATCACTGTTGATGGGGGCTATAGCCCCCATTTTTATTGGCTAAAATAACTATGACTGATATCAGCCGTTCTCGGGCGTGGCTGGAAAGCCTGCGTCCTAAAACGTTACCGCTGGCGTTTGCCGCGATTATTGTTGGCACCACCCTTGCCTGGCAGCAGGGCCATTTTGATCCCTGGGTTGCTCTGCTGGCGCTGATCACCGCTGGCTTGCTGCAAATTCTTTCTAACCTGGCGAATGACTATGGCGACGCAGTCAAAGGGAGCGATAAACCCGATCGCATCGGGCCGCTGCGCGGCATGCAGAAAGGGGTGATTACCCCCCAGCAGATGAAGCGCGCTCTCATCGTCACCGTCGCGCTGATCTGTCTGTTTGGTCTGGCGCTACTGTGCGCCGCCTGGCAGAGCGTCGGCGACTTCATCGGCTTCCTCGCCCTGGGAGGCCTGTCTATCGTGGCCGCCATCACCTACACGGTGGGCACCCGCCCCTATGGATATATTGGTCTGGGTGATATCTCAGTACTCGTTTTCTTCGGCTGGCTGAGCGTCCTCGGCAGCTGGTATCTGCAAGCCCATAATGTGGAAGCGGCCATTTTTCTGCCGGCGACAGCCTGCGGTCTGCTGGCGACCGCCGTGCTGAACATCAATAATCTGCGCGATATCGACAGCGACCGGCAGAACGGGAAGAACACCCTCGCCGTGCGCCTGGGCCCGGTCAATGCCCGCCGCTATCATGCCTGCCTGCTGCTCGGCGCCCTGCTGTGTCTGGCGCTATTTAACCTGCTGGCGCTGCATTCAGCCTGGGGCTGGCTGTTTATTCTCGCCACCCCGCTGCTGGTGAAACAGGCGCGCTACGTCCTGCGTGAATCCGATCCGCTGGCGATGCGGCCAATGCTCGAAAAGACGGTTAAAGGGGCCTTACTGACCAACCTGCTGTTTGCCATCGGAATTATTGCCAGTAAGCTGATGGCTTAACTGACAAATATCAATTAACAATTGATGATTTTGCCAACAATGGGATTCGCGGGATATACTAAAAACTCTCGCAGCAACTGAACGTTAAGCCTATGAAATACGATACTTCCGAGCTTTGTGACATCTACCAGGAAGATGTCAACGTCGTGGAACCGCTGTTCTCTAACTTTGGAGGACGGTCGTCGTTTGGTGGACAAATCATTACGGTAAAATGTTTCGAGGATAACGGGTTGCTCTACGATCTGCTCGAGCAGAATGGCCGTGGTCATATTCTCCTGATCGACGGCGGCGGCTCAGTACGACGCGCGTTAATTGACGCTGACCTGGCGCGTCTGGCCGTACAGAATGAATGGGAAGGGTTGGTGGTCTATGGCGCGGTGCGCCAGGTTGACGACCTTGAGGAACTGGATATCGGCATCCAGGCGCTGGCGGCCATTCCGGTCGGCGCAGCTGGCGAAGGCATCGGCGAAAGCGACGTGCGCGTCAATTTCGGCGGCGTGACCTTCTTCAGCGGCGACCATCTGTATGCCGATAACACCGGGATGATCCTGTCGGAAGACCCGCTGGATATCGAATAAACCTTGCGCCATAAAAAAGGCCTTCTCCATGAGAAGGCCTTTTGTTTATCCGGCGCGTAACTTAGTACAGTTTCTTCGCGCAATCCAGCCAGTCGTTCTTGAACGGACGCTTCATGTTCTCGATGGCATCGATGATGTCGTGGTGCACCAGCTTCTCGTTCTGGATGCCGACGCAACGGCCGCCATGGCCCTGCAGCAGCAGCTCAATCGCATAGGCGCCCATGCGGGAAGCCAGGATACGGTCGTAAGGAACCGGGGAACCACCGCGCTGAATGTGGCCGAGGACGGTGGCGCGGGTTTCACGGCCGGTCTCTTTCTCGATGTAGCTTGCCAGCTCGTCAACGTCGCACATGTGCTCGGTGATCGCCACGATAGCGTGTTTTTTCCCTTTCGCGATGCCGGCTTTGATTTCAGCCACCAGATCGTCGCGGGTATATTCCACTTCCGGCACCATGATGAACTCACAGCCGCCAGCAATCGCCGCCGCCAGAGTCAGGTCGCCGCAGTAACGGCCCATCACTTCCACCACGGAGATACGCTGGTGCGAAGAGGAGGTGTCGCGCAGACGGTCAATCGCTTCCACCACGGTGCTCAGAGCGGTGAAAAAGCCGATGGTGTAGTCAGTGCCTTTGATATCGTTGTCGATGGTGCCCGGCAGACCGATGCACGGGAAGCCCATCTCGGTCAGGCGCATTGCCCCCATATAGGATCCGTCACCACCGATAACCACCAGCGCATCCAGGCCGCGCTTCTTCATGTTTTCGATAGCCACAGCGCGAATGTGTTCTTCGCGGAATTCCGGGAAGCGAGCGGAGCCCAGGAAGGTGCCGCCGCGGTTGATCATGTCGGAAACGCTGTAACGGTCGAGCTGAACCATACGGTCTTCATACAATCCGAGGTAACCGTCATAGATTCCAAAAACTTCCAGACCTTCCGTTAATGCCGCGCGCACCACGCCACGAATTGCTGCGTTCATGCCCGGCGCATCACCGCCACTTGTCAACACACCGATTTTCTTAATCATGACTACCTCTGAACTTAGGAAGCAAAAAATAATTCTGTTGCCTGAAGCGCTCCCTCACCAGGAGTGCACGACGCTAATGACAATAGTATATCAAACGCCTCAAGCTGAATTGATTCAGGTCAGACCAAACGGCGGTAATTTATACAAAAAATGCCGATCTGCCCCACATTTTTACATCGAGTTTACAGACTATAACCTAACGCTCAAAAAAGCCCTGCTGCGCCGCTGGCACCACAGAACTGGGATCCTGATGGATAATGACATCGGAACCCGGGAAACGGCGCAGAATCGCCTGCTCCACCTGGTCTGCAATCACGTGGGCTTGCACCAGCGGGAGGTTATCTTCCATTTCCAAATGAATCTGAATAAAGCGGGTCGGCCCTGACTGCCGCGTTCGTAGATCGTGCGCCCCGCGGATGCCGGGCCATGCGGTCACGATGGTGATAATGTCCTGACGCTCCTCGTCAGGCAAGGCGCGGTCGAGTAGTGACTGAACCGCCTCATAGCCCATCCGCAGCGCGCTATATAAAATATAGATGCCAATTCCTAAGGCAAACAACGCATCGGCGCGATGCCAGCCGTACCAGGAAAGGCCCAGCGCCACCAGAATAGCGCCGTTCATCATAACATCAGACTGATAATGAAGCATATCCGCCCGCACCGCCTGGCTCTGGGTTTTTCGCACCACCCAGCGCTGGAAGGTCACCAGCGCCAGCGTGCTGAACAGGGCGATCAACGTGACGACGACCCCGACGCCAGCGGCCTGCAGCGGCTCCGGACGCACCAGGTGCTGGATGCCGGTGAGAAACAGAAACAACGCCGAGCCGGAGATAAACATGCTTTGCGCCAGCGCCGCCAGCGATTCCGCTTTGCCGTGGCCAAAGGTATGCTCTTCATCAGCAGGTTGCAGCGAATAGCGAACCACCAGCAGGTTGGTCAGCGAGGCGGCAATATCCACCAGCGAATCCACCAGCGCAGCCAGAATACTGACTGAACCGGTATACCACCACGCAAAAATTTTGATCAAAAGTAACGCGGAGGCCATGGCCGTCGCGGCGATAGCGGCGCGGCTGACCAACCGGCCATAAGATTGATTCATATAGGCTCCTTCTCCTGCAATGCGCTTAGTATAACCTGAACTTGTGACGCTCACGGGATACGCGAAGAAGTTGATTTGCCGAAAAAAGGGCAAAAAAAACCCCCACATCATGTGGGGGAAGACAGGGATGGTGTCTATGGCAAGGAAAACAGGGTTTGTTACTGGGGTTGCAGGGTGTTGCTACTACTCGAAAGCATCATTGCTGAGCCTTTCTGCATCCTTGCAACCTCACGCAACTGATCCATACGTTGCTGGTGCTTAGCATTTAAAACCGCTTGCTGCTCTGGCGTAAGCAGGTGGTACATCTGGTTGCGGACCTTAGCCATTTCAACCTGGCGAGCAACCTGTTCCTGCGCCATCTTTTCTGCCTGAGCGCGCACAGCGTTTTCATCAAAATTTTCTGCGGTGACAAGGCGATGCATTGTCTCCATTTCGCTAACATTAACGGGGAGCCTGTCGTGGCGTGCCCGTTGCATAAGATCCCGTAACTGCTGACGTTGCTGCTCGGTTAAACTTATGCCGTCAAACATATGGCTCTGGCTACCGCGCTGTCCCCCTTCGTCTCCGGGGAGCCAGTTAACGCTGGTAACGACTTCAGCGGCCTGGCTATATGCACTTAGCGCCAGCGTTGAGGCCATGACGGCAGCGATAACATTGCGCATCACATACTCCCAAAACGTTTGTGTCGCGATTCAACGAGAGACAGTCTACGATTCAGGCTGCAAACATGCGTCAGGGGGTGTAAAACAACGTAAAGTCATGGATTAGCGGGCCTTGATGACGTAATTTCTGCCTCGGAGGTATTTAAAAGATGAATAAAATCCTGTTAGTTGATGATGACCGGGAGCTCACCTCCCTGTTAAAAGAGCTGCTCGATATGGAAGGTTTTAACGTGCTGGTGGCCCATGATGGGGAACAGGCGCTGGCCCTTCTGGACGACAGCGTTGATTTATTGCTGCTCGACGTGATGATGCCGAAGAAAAACGGTATCGATACGCTGAAAGAGCTGCGTCAGACACACCAGACCCCGGTTATCATGCTAACAGCGCGCGGGAGCGAGCTGGATCGCGTTCTCGGCCTTGAGCTGGGCGCGGATGACTATTTGCCTAAGCCGTTCAACGATCGTGAACTGGTGGCCCGTATACGCGCGATTCTGCGCCGTTCCCACTGGAGCGAGCAGCAGCAGACGACCGAAGCCGGATCGCCAACGCTGGAAGTGGATGCCTTAAGCCTGAACCCGGGCCGCCAGGAAGCCAATTTCGATGGTCAGACGCTGGAGCTCACCGGTACCGAGTTCACCCTGCTCTATCTGTTAGCGCAGCATCTCGGCCAGGTAGTGTCGCGTGAACATTTAAGCCAGGAAGTGTTAGGCAAGCGCCTGACGCCGTTCGACCGCGCCATCGATATGCATATTTCCAACCTGCGGCGTAAGCTGCCGGAGCGCAAAGATGGCCATCCGTGGTTTAAAACGCTGCGTGGCCGCGGGTATCTGATGGTTTCCGCTTCATGATTGGAAGTTTGACTGCACGCATCTTCGCCATCTTCTGGCTCACGCTGGCGCTGGTGTTGATGCTGGTGCTGATGTTGCCCAAACTGGATTCCCGGCAGATGACCGAGCTGCTGGAAAGCGAGCAGCGTCAGGGCATCATGATCGAGCAGCACGTCGAGGCCGAGCTGGCCAACGATCCGCCAAACGACCTGATGTGGTGGCGCCGTCTGTTTCGCGCCATCGATAAATGGGCGCCGCCGGGACAACGCCTGCTGCTGGTGACCAGCGAAGGCCGCGTGATCGGCGCAGAACGCAACGAGATGCAGATCATTCGTAACTTTATCGGCCAGGCCGATAATGCCGATCATCCGCAGAAAAAACGCTATGGCCGCCTGGAAATGGTGGGCCCGTTTTCCGTCAGGGACGGCGAGGATAACTATCAGCTCTATCTGATTCGTCCCGCCAGCACCTCCCAATCCGACTTTATCAACCTGTTGTTTGACCGGCCGCTGCTGCTGCTGATCGTCACGATGCTGGTCAGCGCCCCGCTGCTGCTGTGGCTGGCGTGGAGCCTGGCGAAACCGGCGCGTAAGCTGAAAAACGCCGCCGACGAAGTCGCCCAGGGCAACCTGCGCCAGCATCCGGAGCTGGAAGCCGGGCCGCAGGAGTTCTTAGCCGCTGGCGCCAGCTTTAACCAGATGGTGACCGCGCTGGAGCGGATGATGACCAGCCAGCAGCGGCTGCTGTCGGATATCTCGCATGAGCTGCGCACACCACTTACGCGCCTGCAGTTGGGCACCGCCCTGCTGCGTCGCCGCAGCGGTGAGAGCAAGGAGCTGGAGCGCATCGAAACCGAGGCGCACCGGCTGGACAGCATGATCAACGACCTGCTGGTGATGTCGCGCAATCAGGCCAAAAATGCCCTGGTCAGCGAGACGGTGAAAGCCAATCAGCTGTGGGGCGAAGTGCTGGACAACGCGGCGTTTGAAGCCGAGCAGATGGGTAAATCTTTCACCGTTGAGTATCCGCCGGGCCCCTGGCCGCTGTACGGTAATCCTAATGCGCTGGAAAGCGCGCTGGAAAATATCGTCCGCAACGCCCTGCGCTACTCACACACGAAGATTTCCGTCAGCTTCTCGGTGGATAAAGACGGGATTACGGTTAACGTCGACGACGACGGCCCGGGCGTCAGCCCGGAGGATCGCGAACAGATTTTCCGGCCATTCTACCGGACCGACGAGGCGCGCGACCGCGAGTCCGGCGGCACCGGCCTGGGGCTGGCGATTGTCGAAACCGCTATTCAGCAACACCGCGGTTGGGTGAAGGCCGACGACAGCCCGCTGGGTGGTTTGCGCTTAACCCTTTGGCTGCCGCTGTATAAGCGCACCTGACTCTGTCCCGGCTTGCGCTGCGCTAAGCCGGGAGCATCCCCGAAAATACTCAATGTGGGGGAATTATTTCCCCCACAATCTCCGCGAACTATCCTCGATCTTACCGCTTAAACGTCGTTTCTGCAGCGTTCTACTCCAGCTCACCGACAGGCCCGCAGCCGACAATAAACGATGATACTGATCATCATCAAACGGCATCTGCCAGGCAATCGCCCCGGCCTCATGGACACTGACATCGCTCAGCCGGGAAACCAGTTCTAGGGGCGCATCGCTGGAGACTTGCCCCCCGGCAATCACCCGATACAACCAGCCGGTCTTCCCGCTGTTTTGCACCAGCTGCGCCATATCACCGATCGCAAAATGAAAGTTGAGCTTGAAGCACGGCGATCGCGGCTGGGTGACCTGGATCAGCGCCTCGCCCCAGCGAAAGATATCGCCGATATAAACATTTTGCTCGGTGAGCCCGGTGGTGGAGAGGTTTTCGCCGAACGCCGGCGCGCAGAAGCGCTCGGCCTGCTGGGGGAATTCACGCATCCAGTCGGCATAGTGTTCGCGCGGATAGTGGCACAGCGCGCGGTCCGGCCCGCCGTGTATTTTCTTCTCCGCCTGCTCATCCCCATCGAGGCCGAGATCGCCGAGCTGCAATTCGCCATCGACCTGGATTTTGCCGATCGCGCTGGGGCGACTGCCCGCGTAGTCCCTGATTTTGCCGACAAAGACATTCACCGGATAATGCATGGCTGCTCTCCTTGCTACAGATATAAAAAAAGCGAGTCATCAGACTCGCTTCTCTCTTAGCGCAATGCAACCTTATTTTTTAGCGGCAAAACGCGCTGCAGCTTCGTCCCAGTTCACTACGTCCCAGAAGGCTTTGATGTAGTCCGGACGACGGTTCTGGAATTTCAGGTAATAAGCGTGTTCCCACACGTCCAGACCCAGGATCGGGAAGCCGGAAGCGCCGGAAATGGCTTCGCCCATCAGCGGGGAATCCTGGTTGGCGGTGGAGACAACGGCCAGTTTGTCACCTTTCAGGACCAGCCACGCCCAGCCAGAGCCGAAACGGGTCGCAGCGGCTTTTTCGAATTCCGCTTTGAAATTGTCTACAGAGCCGAAATCGCGCTCGATAGCCGCTTTCAGGTCACCCTGCAGGGTGGTGCCGGTTTTCAGGCCTTTCCAGAACAGGCTGTGGTTAGCGTGGCCGCCCGCGTTGTTACGCAGTACGGTCTTTTTGTCAGCCGGCAGCTGATCCAGCTTGGTGATCAGCTCTTCAGCGGACAGGTTAGCGAACTCCGGCAGGCTTTCCAGCGCGGCGTTGGCATTGTTCACGTAGGTCTGATGGTGTTTAGTGTGATGGATCTCCATCGTCTGCTTGTCGAAGTGCGGTTCCAGAGCATCGTAAGCGTACGGCAGGGATGGCAGGGTATAGCTCATAATCATCTCCATTATTGTCGAGCGGCTCAAGTGTTAACGCCGCGTAAGCAGTTTGTCCATTATAGTTAATTAAATGGTATTGAAAATGCTTATCAATGCCGTATTTTTCATATGGATATAACCAGAAGAAATACCCGTCATTTTGTGATGTAGAACAACTAATTAAGCCCATGGTTGCCAGGGTTCGCCATCCTGTGGCAACGGCTTGAAGGCGGCCAAAGCGGCTAATTTTTACACTCATCACATCGGAAGCCGCCGTCTCCGATAAAAAAAGATGAGGATAAAATCAATGAACCACGCGATTACGATGGGTATTTTTTGGCATTTGATAGGGGCCGCCAGTGCCGCCTGTTTCTATGCCCCGTTCAAAAAAGTAAAACACTGGTCGTGGGAAACCATGTGGTCGGTTGGAGGGATCGTCTCCTGGCTGATCCTGCCCTGGGCCATCAGCGCCACGCTGTTACCCGATTTCTGGGCCTACTACCGCTCCTTTAACGCCTCTACGCTGCTGCCGGTCTTTCTGTTCGGCGCCATGTGGGGCATTGGTAATATCAACTATGGCCTGACCATGCGCTATCTCGGCATGTCGATGGGAATAGGCATCGCCATTGGCATCACGCTGATTGTCGGCACGCTGATGACGCCGATTATTAACGGTCAGTTTTCGGTGCTGATGCACACCCAGGGCGGTCAAATGACGCTGCTCGGCGTGCTGGTGGCGGTACTTGGCGTCGGCATCGTCACCCGCGCGGGCCAGCTGAAAGAGCGCAAAATGGGCATCAAAGCCGAAGAGTTCAATCTGAAGAAAGGACTTCTGCTGGCGGTGATGTGCGGCATCTTCTCGGCAGGGATGTCGTTCGCGATGAACGCCGCCAAACCGATGCATGACGCCGCCGCAGCGCTCGGCGTCGACCCGCTGTACGCGGCGCTGCCAAGCTACGTAGTCATTATGGGCGGCGGGGCGCTGGTCAACCTCGGCTTCTGCTTTATTCGTCTGGCGAAAGTGAAGAACCTGTCAGTCAAAGCCGATTTTTCGCTGGCTAAACCGCTCATCATCAGCAACCTGTTGCTCTCCGCCCTCGGCGGCCTGATGTGGTATCTCCAGTTCTTCTTCTATGCCTGGGGCCATGCCAGCATTCCGGCGCAGTATGACTATATGAGCTGGATGCTGCACATGAGTTTCTACGTGCTGTGTGGCGGTCTGGTGGGTCTGGTGCTGAAGGAGTGGAACAACGCCGGTCGTCGTCCGGTGAGCGTCCTGAGCCTCGGCTGCGTGGTGATCATCATCGCCGCCAATATCGTCGGTCTGGGAATGGCCAGTTAACCACCGGGTCATCAGCCAGACAACGACGGTCTTCAGGCGGCGGCGCGACTGCGCTGCCGCCACTGCCCCGGCGACATGCCGATTTCCCGGCTAAAAACCACCGAAAAGTAGTTACTGTCCTCAAAGCCGCACTGCATGGCGATATCGCCGATTAAGCGCTCGGTATGCTGCAGCAGATACTGCGCATGGCAGATCCGCAGCTGGCGTAAATAGTGATTGATGGTCATCCCGGTTTGCTGGCGAAACTGCTGGCGAAGCGCCCGCTCGCTGCCGCCCTCCTGCTCGCAGAAACGCTCCAGAACAAAGGGGCGGCTGAGGCTGGCCGCCAGCGCGGCCAGCAGTTTGTCCAGCAGCGCTTCGCGCTGCGTCGCCGCGGGATCATCCGTCGCGTAGCGATGGCGCTGCAACGTCAGCGCCAGCTGCGCAAAAAGCAGTTCGGCCATCGCATTTCCCTGCGCGTCGCGCCGGGCGCACTCATGCTCAAGCTGGCTAATCACCTGGCGCGCCTGCGCCATACCTGTGCTGCCCATGCGCCAGTGGGGCTTCCACGGCGTGCCAAAGAGGCCAGGGATCGTCCCCGCCCAGTCAAAATTGAGCTGCAGCCGCTCCGGGCAATAGATGATGTTCTGCAGGACTAAATCATTAACCGAAGCATAGGAGTGTTTATCTTCGGCGCGAATATAGAACAGATCGCCGCGGGTAATGCGCCAGGGGCGATCGTTAAGGACGTGCAGCCCGTTGCCGCGCCACACCAGCACCAGCTCGCAGAACTCGTGGGTATGCTCGGCAAAAACATTTTGCGGGTAGCGGTCAGCCACCGCCACTGCCTGCGTGGCGGAAGGGAAAAACTCCTCTTTACGTAGAATCAGACCGGCCACGGCTCACACTCCAAACGCGGATAAGGGCGCATTATTCGCGTTTTTAGCCCGCAATACGTTGACTCTTCTCGCGTTACTGAAGAATGGCGTCGCGGCCCTGGCGGATATCGCGTGGCGACCAGTCAAATTCGCGGCGAAAAAGCGTCGAAAAGTGGTTACTGTCGCCGAAGCCGCAGCGAAAAGCGATATCAGTCACGCTTTCATCGCTGTGGCGCAGCAGATGCCGGGCCTTCATCAGGCGCACCCGATTAAGATAGCGCTGCGGCGTCAGGCCGGTCTGCTGCTTCAGCTGGCGGTGCAGGGTACGCAGCGACAGCGAAAACTGCGCCGCCACCTCCTCCCAGCAGATCTCCTGGGCAAAATGATCTTCCAGCCAGGCCAGCAGCTGATTCAGCCGCGCATCATTGTTGGTGGCCTCTTCCGCAAGACTGCTTTTACGCAACAGCACCAGCAGCTGCATAAACAGGATCTCACGGCTGGCGACGGCATGGGTATCCGTTTCGCTCCCCATGGCCTCCATCTGCGCCACGATATGCCGAACCTGCTGCAGGACCGTCTGGTTCACCCGCCAGTGCGACGGGTAGTTCCCCTCCTGCTCCTGGGGCAGCAGTTGGCTGACCCCGGCGAGAAAACGAAACGCATCTGGCGCGCGATAGAGCACATTGGTCAGACACAGATTGTCCGTATGCTCGTAAAGATGCCGGTCGTGATCGCGAATAAAGCAGACCGAACCGCCGCCGATGGTATAGGGCTGACCATTGAAGACGTGAATACCCGTGCCCTGCTCCACGATGACAATTTCATGGAAATCATGGTGATGTTCCGGAAAGGCCGACTGAGGGAGGCGGGGTTCAATAGCCACCGTCGAGATCCCGGCCTTAAAGAAATCCGTACTGTGCAATATGGTCATGATGCCACCCTCGTAATGAGAAAAATTATCAGTCACCGGCTGATAGTAATGAAGGGTTGGCTATCCGGCCTTCAATTTTTGACCATGAAATTCGTAAATCCTGCCGCTTTTTCAAGAATCAGCCGGAAAGATACGGAACTGCGGACGCCATCACATCCCCCCCGCCACCCCCTAAAACCGCAAATTGTGATTTCCCTCACGGTCACCTTTGCTTTCTTGCCAGCGGCCAGTTTTGACTGTCCGTAGCGAGAAGGTGTCAGTAAGCGGCCTTTTTTAGACTGCGGACAATGATTTTAAGAAGGGTCTTTCCATGAGTATTCGTCATTGTGTCGCCGTCGATTTAGGCGCCTCCAGCGGGCGGGTGATGCTCGCCAGATATCAGTCCGGGCCACGCGCCCTGACCCTGCGGGAAATCCATCGCTTCACCAACAGCCTGCAGAAGGTGGATGGCTTCGACTGCTGGGATGTGGATAGCCTGGAAGGCGAGATCCGTCGCGGGCTGGAGAAAGTGTGTGAGCAGGGCATCCTGATCGACAGTATCGGCATCGATACCTGGGGGGTGGATTATGTCCTGCTGGATAAGCAGGGCCAGCGCGTCGGACTGCCGATCTCCTATCGCGACGACCGCACCCAGGGCCTGCTACGTCACGCTGAAGAACAGCTGGGCCGGGCGGAGATCTATCGCCGCAGTGGTATTCAGTTTCTGCCGTTTAACACCCTTTACCAGCTGCGCGCCCTGGTGGAGCAGCAGCCGGAGCTGGTCAGTCAGGCCGCGCATGCCCTGCTGATCCCCGACTATTTCAGCTTCCGCCTGACCGGCAATCTGAACTGGGAATATACCAACGCCACCACCACCCAGCTGGTTAACATCAATCGCGATAGCTGGGATGAGACGCTGCTGAACTGGACCGGCGCGCCGTTGGCGTGGTTCGGAACGCCGACCCACCCCGGCAATGTGATTGGTCACTGGATCTGCCCGCAGGGCAACCGTATTCCGGTGGTCGCGGTCGCCAGCCACGACACCGCCAGCGCGGTGATCGCCTCCCCGCTGGCCGACCGCCATGCCGCCTATCTCTCCTCCGGCACCTGGTCGCTGATGGGGTTTGAAAACCTGACTCCATACACCTGCGACGCGGCGCTGCAGGCCAATATCACCAACGAAGGCGGAGCCGAAGGCCGCTACCGGGTGCTGAAAAATATCATGGGCCTGTGGCTGCTGCAGCGGGTGCTGAAAGAACAACACGTCAGCGACCTGCAGGGGCTGATCGCCCGCACCGCCGCGCTACCGGCGTGCCGCTTCATGATTGACTGCAACGATGACCGCTTTATCAACCCGGCCAGTATGAGCGCCGAGATCCAGGCCGCCTGTCGCGATGCCGGGCAGCCCGTTCCTGAAAGCGATGCCGAGCTGGCGCGCTGCATTTTCGACAGCCTGGCGCTGCTCTACGCCCGGGTGCTTAACGAGCTGGTGGCGCTGCGCGGCCAGCCCTTCAGCCAGCTGCATATCGTCGGCGGCGGCTGCCAGAACGCGCTGCTTAACCAGCTGTGCGCTGACGCCTGCGGGATCGCCGTCGTGGCCGGCCCGGTGGAGGCCTCCACCCTCGGCAATATCGGCATCCAGTTAATGACCCTCGACGAGCTGGCCAATGTCGATGAGTTTCGTCAAGTGGTGCGCGACAACGCGGCGCTCACCGCTTTTACCCCCAATCCTGATAGTGAAATTGCCCGTTTCGTGGCGCAGTTTCAGCCACAACAGACCAAGGAGCTTTGCGCATGACCACTCAACTTGAACAAGCCTGGGAAATTGCTAAGCAGCGCTACGCCGCCGTCGGCGTGGATGTCGAGGAGGCCCTGCGCCAGCTGGACCGTCTGCCCGTCTCCATGCACTGCTGGCAGGGTGACGACGTCGCCGGTTTCGAAAACCCGGCGGGAAGCCTGACCGGCGGCATCCAGGCGACCGGCAACTACCCAGGCAAAGCGCGCAATGCTGAAGAGCTACGCGCCGACCTTGAGCAGGCGCTGAGCCTGATCCCGGGACCAAAGCGTCTCAACCTGCACGCTATTTACCTGGAATCCGACGCGCCGGTAGCGCGCAATGAGATTAAGCCGGAGCACTTTAAAAACTGGGTTACGTGGGCGAAAGCCAACAAACTGGGGCTGGATTTCAACCCCTCCTGCTTCTCGCATCCGCTGAGCGCCGACGGCTTTACCCTGTCGCACGCCAACGATGAGATCCGCCAGTTCTGGATCGACCACTGCAAAGCCAGCCGTCGCGTATCCGCTTATTTTGGCGAACAGCTGGGTACCCCATCGGTGATGAATATCTGGGTGCCGGACGGCATGAAGGATATTACCGTTGACCGCTTCGCGCCGCGCCAGCGGTTGCTGAATGCCCTTGATGAAGTGATCAGCGAGAAGCTCGACCCGGCGCACCATATTGACGCCGTGGAGAGCAAGCTGTTCGGCATCGGCGCCGAAAGCTACACCGTCGGCTCCAACGAGTTCTATATGGGCTACGCCACCAGCCGCCAGACGGCGCTGTGTCTCGATGCCGGCCATTTCCACCCGACGGAAGTGATCTCCGACAAAATCTCTGCCGCCATGCTCTACATCCCGCGCCTGCTGCTGCACGTCAGCCGCCCGGTACGTTGGGACAGCGACCACGTGGTGCTGCTGGATGATGAAACCCAGGCCATCGCCAGTGAAATCATTCGCCATAACCTGTTTGACCGCGTGCACATCGGCCTCGACTTCTTCGATGCCTCCATCAACCGCATCGCAGCCTGGGTGATTGGTACCCGGAATATGAAAAAAGCGCTGCTGCGCGCCCTGCTGGAACCAACTGCTCAGCTTCGTCAGCTGGAGAACGACGGCGATTACACCGCCCGCCTGGCGCTGCTCGAAGAGCAAAAATCGCTGCCGTGGCAGGCTATCTGGGAGATGTACTGTCAGCGTCACGACACGCCGGCGGGCAGTCAGTGGCTGGACAACGTGCGGGCTTATGAGAATGCGGTTCTGAGCCAGCGCGGGTAATGCACGGGCTTTCCCGGGTCGCGGCTGACGCCTTACCTGGGCTACGAACTGCGCGATGTTGCCAGAGCGCACCGAACAGTTCCCTCTCCCCTGTGGGGAGAGGGTTAGGGTGAGGGGCTACCCCCACCGAATCAACAGGAAAGACAAGACTATGCAGACCATTATCGACGCCTGGTTCGTCCAGGGCATGATCAAAGCCACCTCCGACGCCTGGCTGAAAGGCTGGGACGAACGCAACGGCGGCAACCTGACGCTGCGTCTGGATGAAGCGGATATCGAACCTTATGCGGCGGATTTCCACGCCAAACCGCGTTACATCGCCCTCAGCCAGCCGATGCCAATCCTGGCCAACCAGCCATTTATCGTCACCGGCTCCGGCAAATTCTTCCGTAACGTCCAGCTCGACCCGGCCGCTAACCTCGGCGTGGTAAAGGTCGACAGCGATGGCGCGGGATACCATATCCTGTGGGGCCTCACCGAGGATGCCGTACCGACCTCCGAGCTGCCGGCACACTTCCTGTCGCATAGCGAGCGCATCAAACTGACCGGCGGCAAAGACCGGGTGATCATGCACTGCCATGCCACCAACCTGATCGCCCTGACCTATGTTCTGGAGAACCACAGCGATCTGTTCACCCGCAAGCTGTGGGAAGGTAGCACCGAATGTCTGGTGGTCTTCCCGGACGGCGTCGGCATTCTGCCGTGGATGGTGCCGGGCACCGATGAAATCGGCCAGGCGACCGCCGAAACCATGCAAAAACACTCGCTGGTGCTGTGGCCATTCCACGGCGTCTTCGGCAGCGGCCCCACGCTGGATGAGACCTTCGGCCTGATCGACACCGCCGAGAAGTCCGCCGAAGTGCTGGTGAAAGTCTTGTCGATGGGCGGGATGAAGCAGACCATCACCCGCGAAGAGCTTATCGCCCTTGGTAAACGCTTCAATGTGCAGCCGCTGCAGTCCGCTTTAGATCTTTATCCATAACAACATCGCGCCCCGCTCACCGAGACGGGGCGAAATATCACCTGCAAACCCTACAAAACTAACTCATGTGGAGTAAAAGCAATGAAAACAAAGACAAGCTTGATCCTCACCGTTGCCGCCCTGGCGTTGTCCGGTTCCGCCTTAGCCGAAGTTAAAATCGCCCTTGTGGCGAAATCGCTGGGAAATGGCTTCTTCGAAGCCGCCAACGCTGGCGCCCAACAGGCAGCCAAAGAGTTAGGTGATGTCAAAGTGATCTACACCGGCCCGACCACTACCACCGCCGAAGCGCAGATCGACGTGCTGAATGGGTTGATCGCCCAGGGGGTGGATGCGATCGCCATTTCCGCCAACGATCCGGACGCGGTGGTGCCGGTGCTGAAAAAAGCGATGCAGCGCGGCATCAAGGTGGTCTCGTGGGACTCCGGCGTGGCGCCGGCAGGCCGCCAGATCCATCTTAACCCCTCGAATAACGCCTTAATTGGCGAAACCAACGTCAAGCTCGCCGCCGATGCGCTGAAGGCGCTGAACGTTGAGAAAGGCGAGGTGGCCGTGTTAAGCGCCACCCCAACCTCCACTAACCAGAACATCTGGATTGAGGAGATGAAAAAGGTGCTGCCGCAGTATCCGTCCGTACAGCTGGTCACCGTCGCCTACGGTGACGATCTGTCGGATAAAAGCTACCGCGAAGCGGTGGGCCTGCTGAAATCATATCCGGACCTGAAAGTCATTGTTTCGCCGTCATCGGTGGGCATTGTTGCCGCCGCGCAGGCGGTGAAGGATCAGGGCAAAATCGGCAAAGTCTATGTCACCGGGCTGGGGCTGCCGTCGGAAATGGCCGGCGCGATCAAGTCCGGCGCCAGCAAAAGCTTCGCCATCTGGAACCCGATTGACCTGGGCTACGCCGCCACCTATCTGGCCGACGATTTAGTCAAAGGCACGGCGACCAAAACCGAAGCCAGTATGGGCAAGCTGGGCAAAGTGAAGCTGGATGCTGAGGGGAATGGCGCGATGGCCGAGCCGTTCGTCTACGATGCGAGCAACATCGATAAGTTCTCGAAAATTTTCTAACCCTTGTTCCCTCACCCCGGCCCTCTCCCGGAGGGAGAGGGGGAAAGGCTGGTCCTCTGCACGATGTGGCCAGCGGACGCCGGACCGTTCCCACGCCCCTTTGGGGAGAGGGTTAGGGTGAGGGATGATTTTTGTGGAGAACTATCATGTCAGCATCAACGCCACTGCTGTCGCTGAAGGGGATCACCAAGACTTTTCCCGGTGTGCGCGCCCTTGAGAACGTGCAGCTTGATCTCTGGCCCGGCAAAGTGACCGCCTTAATCGGCGAAAACGGCGCGGGGAAATCCACGCTGGTCAAAGTGATGACCGGTATTTATCAGCCCGAAGAGGGCGAGATCCTCTATAAAGCGATCCCTATTCATCTGCCAACGCCGGAATCGGCGCATAAGGTAGGGATCACCGCCATTCACCAGGAAACCGTGCTGTTTGACGAACTCTCGGTCAGTGAAAATATTTTCGTCGGCCAGTATCTGTATAAGGGACTGTTAAAAACGCTCGACTGGCCGGCGATGCACCGCAGAGCCAGCGAGATCCTCACCCGGCTGGAAGTCCAGATCGACCCGCGGGCCACGCTGAAAACCCTCAGCATCGCCCAGCGGCACATGGTGGCGATTGCCCGGGCGCTGGCTTTCGACGCCCAGGTGGTGATCCTCGATGAGCCGACCGCCGCCCTCTCCCAGCATGAAATCCTGGAGTTTTATCACATCGTTGAGCGTCTGAAGCAGGACGGCAAAGCGATCCTGTTTATCTCGCATAAGTTCGATGAAATTTTCGAGCTGGCCGATTATTACACCATCCTGCGCGATGGGGTGTACGTCAGCTCCGGGGCGATAAGCGACATCACCGAAGAGCGAATGGTGTCGATGATGGTGGGCCGGGCGATCACCCAAACCTACCCGAAAATCGACTGCACGCCCGGAGAAACGGTGCTGGAGGTGACCGATCTCTGTCATCCTACCGAGTTTGCCCATATCAGCTTCCGCCTGCGCAAGGGCGAAATTCTCGGCTTTTACGGCCTGGTGGGCGCCGGACGCACCGAGCTGATGCAGGCGCTCTCCGGTGTCTCGCGTCCCTCCTCCGGCGAGATCCGCCTGAACGGCAGCCCCATGCGCTTTCGCCAGCCCGCCGACGCCATCCGCGCGGGCATCGTCTGCGTGCCGGAAGAGCGGCAGAAACAGGGGGCGATCATCGCCCTGCCCATCGCCCAGAACATCAGTCTGCCGCAGCTCAGCAAGCTCAATCCTAACGGCGTCCTGAACGACGCCCGGGAATGGCGGCTGGCGGACGAGTACGCCTCGCGCCTGCAGGTTAAAGCCTTCAGCTGGCGGCAGCCGGTGGAGACCCTCTCTGGCGGCAACCAGCAGAAAGTGGTGATCGGCAAATGGCTGGCGACCCATCCCGAGGTGATTATCCTCGATGAGCCGACCAAAGGCATCGATATCGGCTCAAAAGCCGCCGTGCATCAGTTTATGTCCGAGCTGGTCAGCCAGGGACTGGCGGTGATTATGGTCTCGTCAGAGCTGCCGGAAGTGATGGGCATGGCCGACCGGATTATCGTGATGCACGAAGGGCTGATGGTCGCCGAATACCAGGCCGGGGAAGCGACAGCGGAAACCATCGTTAGCGCGGCCAGCGGCATCGGCCAGGAGGCGGCATGATGGGACACGCATGGCTTAAACATCGCGAAGCGCTGCTGGCGTTGGTCATCATTTTGATGATCGGCGCCATCGGCAGCCGGGCGCCGTCGTTCGTTTCACCGGGCAATCTGGTGGAGATGTTTAACGATACCGCCATCCTTATCATCCTCGCCCTCGGGCAGATGATGGTGTTGCTCACCAAAGGCATCGATCTGTCGATGGCCGCCAACCTGGCGCTGACCGGGATGATCGTCGCCCTGCTTAACGCCCACTATCCGGGTATTCCGGTGGTGGCGCTGCTGGCACTGGCAACCCTGCTGGGCCTGCTGATGGGGATGATTAACGGCCTGCTGGTTTGGCGCCTCGGCATTCCCGCCATCGTGGTGACCCTGGGCACCATGAGCATTTATCGCGGCATTATCTTCCTGCTGACTGACGGCGGCTGGGTTAACTCACATCAGATGAGCGCTGATTTTCTCAGTCTGCCGCGCAGCACGCTCATGGGATTGCCGCTTCTGAGCTGGTGCGCCATCGCCGCGCTGCTGCTGGTGGGTTATTTCCTGCGCTACAGCCGTACCGGCCGGGCCTTATACACCGCAGGCGGCAACGCGACGGCGGCGTACTACACCGGCATTAACGCCGGAAAAATGCAGTTCGTCAGTTTCTGTCTCTCCGGCGCGCTGGCCGGCTTCTGCGGCTATCTGTGGATCTCGCGCTTCGCCGTCGCCTATGTCGACGTGGCGAACGGCTTTGAACTGCAGGTGGTCGCGGCCTGCGTGATCGGCGGTATCAGTACCATGGGCGGAAGCGGACGGGTGCTGGGCTGCCTGTGCGGCGCGCTGTTCCTCGGGGTCATCAATAACGCCCTGCCGGTGATCGGCATCTCGCCCTTCTGGCAAATGGCGATCTCCGGGGCGGTGATCGTCATGGCGGTGCTGCTCAACGAGCGCGGCAATCGCGGTCACGGGCGGTTAATCCTGCGCAACGCGGCGTTAGCCCGACAGAAACAGGCGGTAAAATCATGAGCAAGATGATGGTATCTGAAGAGATGAAAAACGCCCCGGCCGCGCCGTCGCCGCTGCGCCGCCTGCTGTGCTGGGAAGGGTTTTTACTGGCGGTCACCCTGGCGGTATTTATCGGCAACGCGGTGGCTTCCCCGTACTTCCTCAATATCTGGAACCTCTCGGACGCGACCTTTACCTTTACCGAGAAGGCGATCGTCGTCCTGCCGATGGCGATGCTGATTATCGCCCGGGAAATCGATCTGTCGGTGGCCTCGACGATGGCGCTCAGCTCAACGGTGATGGGCTTCTGCGCGGCAGCGGGGGTGGACACGCCGCTGCTGGTGATCATCGGCCTGGGCGTAGGTCTGCTGTGCGGCCTGTTCAACGGCTTGCTGGTGACTCGCTTTAACCTGTCGTCCATTGTGATCACCATCGGCACCATGAGCCTGTATCGCGGCATCACCTATATCCTGCTGGGCGATCAGGCGCTCAATCACTATCCGGAGAGCTTCGCCTGGTTCGGCCAGGGCTACGTGTGGGGGGCGCTCTCTTTTGAGTTTGCGCTGTTTATCCTCCTCGCGGCCGCCTTCACCTTCCTGCTGCATAAAACCAACTTTGGTCGCCGGACCTACGCCATCGGCAATAACCCGACCGGCGCCTGGTTTTCGGGGATCAATGTTAAGCGTCATAACCTGGTGCTGTTCGCGCTGGTCGGGCTGATGGCCGGGCTGGCGGCGGTCCTGCTGACCTCACGGCTCGGCAGTACCCGCCCTACCCTGGCGATGGGTTGGGAGCTGGCGGTTGTCACCATGGCGGTGCTCGGCGGCGTCAATATTCTCGGCGGCTCCGGCAGCATGCCCGGGGTGATCATTGCCGCCTTTCTGATGGGGCTGGTGACCTTCGGCCTGAGCCTGCTGAACGTCCCCGGTATCGTGATGTCGGTGATTATCGGCGCCATGCTGATCGTGGTGATCTCCCTGCCGATTATGACCCGGCGGATGATGCAGCGAAGACGATGTTAATTTCCCCCTCACCCTGGCCCTCTCCCCAAGGGAGAGGGGACTGCCCGGCGCACGCAGGCAGCCTGTAGTCCGGGACCGGTTTTCCCCCTCTCCCTGCGGGAGAGGGCTGGGGTGAGGGGAAACGGATTTTCCAAAATCAACATTAAGGAGAATTATCATGAGTTTTATGTTGGCACTACCTAAAATCAGCCTCCACGGCGCAGGCGCTATCGGTGATATGGTTAAACTGGTGGCCGGTAAGCAGTGGGGCAAGGCGCTGATCGTCACCGACGGTCAACTGGTGAAGCTGGGCCTGCTGGACAGTCTGTTTTCCGCGCTGGATGAACAGCAGATGGCTTATCAGCTATTTGACGAGGTGTTCCCCAACCCCACCGAAGCGCTGGTGCAGCAAGGCTACGCGGCTTACCAGGCGGCCCGCTGCGATTACCTGATCGCCTTCGGCGGCGGTAGCCCGATTGATACCGCCAAGGCGATAAAAATCCTCACCGCCAACCCTGGTCCCTCCACAGCCTACTCCGGCGTCGGCAAAGTGAAAAACGCTGGCGTGCCGCTGGTGGCCATCAACACCACCGCCGGCACGGCGGCGGAGATGACCAGCAATGCCGTGATTATCGATAGCGAGCGGCAGGTAAAAGAGGTGATTATCGACCCGAACCTGATCCCGGATATCGCCGTCGACGACGCCAGCGTGATGCTCGACATCCCGCCAGCCGTTACCGCCGCCACCGGCATGGATGCCCTGACCCACGCCATCGAGGCCTTTGTCTCCGTTGGCGCCCATCCCCTGACCGACGCCAACGCCCTCGAGGCCATTCGCCTGATCAACCTGTGGCTGCCGAAAGCGGTAGACGATGGTCACGATCTGCAGGCCCGCGAGCAGATGGCGTTTGGCCAATACCTGGCGGGCATGGCGTTCAATAGCGCCGGTCTCGGGCTGGTACACGCCCTGGCCCATCAGCCTGGCGCCACCCACAACCTGCCGCACGGGGTGTGCAACGCCATCCTGCTGCCGATCATCGAAAACTTTAACCGCCCGAACGCGGTGGCGCGCTTTGCCCGCGTGGCGCAGGCGATGGGCGTCGATACCCGCGGCATGAGCGATGAGGCTGCCAGCATGGAGGCCATCAATGCCATCCGCACGCTGAGCAAACGCGTAGGGATCCCCCAGGGTTTCAGCCAGCTTGGCGTCAGCAAAGCCGATATCGAAGGCTGGCTGGATAAAGCGCTGGCCGACCCTTGCGCGCCGTGTAACCCGCGCCCCGCCAGCCGCGATGAGGTTCGCGAGCTCTATCTGGAGGCCTTATGATCCGTAAAGCTTTCGTCATGCAGGTGAACCCCGACGCGCACGAGGAGTACCAGCGCCGCCATAACCCCATCTGGCCGGAGCTGGAAGCGGTGCTGAAGGACCACGGCGCGCACCATTACGCCATTTATCTCGATAAAGAACGCCATCTGCTGTTCGCGACGGTGGAGATTGAGTCGGAAGCCCGCTGGGAGGCGGTTGCCAGCACGGAAGTATGCCAGCGCTGGTGGAAATACATGCGCGAGGTGATGCCCAGCAACCCGGACAACAGCCCGCTGAGCGCGGAGCTCAAAGAAGTGTTTTATCTGGCGTGAAATCATGGCTGCCTCGCTGTGCTGAGTGGGGCAGCCGTTTTCAGCGCTGAGTAGGACGACTTACTCTGCGCCGTTGCGTCTCCTGCCGGTTTATTCCATCTCTATATTGCCGGGAGCTGGCGTAGCCCTGAAGGCATTCGTCGCTCTGTCCATCATCACCTGTTGGCTATTGCCGCAATCAAGTATCGTGTTTTGAGACGACGCTTTTTCTACCAGCACCGCGACCGCATCAAGGGCTTTTAATCTATCCGTCGTCAGCAAAGCGCTGACCTGAGCCGCAAAGCAAGCGTCCTCTTCGGAAGGGTGCGCCTGCTGCACTGACGCTTCCGTGGTCGCAACAATATGATTATTCGCAAGGTAGTTTCCTTTACCGGCAACCAGCCGGATGATGACCGGCTTTATTCCCTGTGGCCGAAGATACTGGATATCAATAGTTTCGGAAATATGATTGGCAATAACCGAGTTATTACTACCATTGATATGCAGCAGACCATAGGCATCATCCAGGCCATTGTCATAGGTCTGCATCGGCGGCCAGGGTTCGCGATCGCGGAAAAAATGATTTGCAGCGATGAGATTCTCCGCACAGTTATTTTCAAGAACCAACATTCCTGGATAAAATGAGTGCAATCGATTACTAGTAACGCTAGAACGAACAACGCCAGATAAATGAACGCTGCTGGCGCCACGCGGAAAGATATTGTTACCGGAAATCAATAACCCACCGAAGTTTTGGGCATAAATCGAATAACCTTTATAGCCTGCGCCAATCAGATTATCGGTTATTTTAGAAGCCTGTCCGGCGCCACGAAGCTCGATGCAGTTGCCGCATTCGGCGATAAAGTTATTATGGATAGCCATAGCATCACTATTGTACGTCGTGAGACCATGCTCAAGATAGATAAATCCCATGCCTGTAATCCGGAAAGCATCCTGAGCGCTGGCGATATAAATCCCTGTTTTGCCGTTAATATAGCTATTTTCCGGATCGTTGTTTCCCAATCCATCATCAATAAAGTGCAGGCCATCAATACAGAAGTTTTCAAACGCCACCGAACTAATTCGCGGCGCTCCGCTGCGTTTCACGTAAAATGCAGCGCCAGCATGTTCTTCATCGCCGGGATACACACAAATATCGACCAGAATACGGCTACCACCCGGCCAAACATCATGCAAATACGCCCACTCGACAGCCGGCGTATTGAAACGAATACTTGAGGAGACAAAACCGTGTCCGGCACCCATAATTTTTAAATAACTGATATCGATAAAAACCTGCGTCTTGAGATGATAATCGCCGGGCGGAATATAGATAACGGCGCCAGGTTTCCCGCCGTTATTAACATCAGTTGCGGTTTGTCGTTTTTTAATATCGAGGATAATACTGTTAATAACCTCCCCAATATCCTTATAAGGATTACCGATATGCCACTGCGTCACGTCATAATAATTATTATGCGTCATAAAGAACCTCCTCTGATATGAAAAGAAAATCACTTAAAACATTCTAGTTTCATTAAGACTGATATTGAATGATAAATAATACGGATAGCCTGCTCCCCTACCCATTAACCGCGTCCTTTTTCCAGTTCACGTTTTGCAAGATCGGCTTTGATTTTTTCAAGGAAGGCGTTATTCAGCTTGAAGTAGCGCACCAGATACGCACTAATGAAATAACTCACCATCGGCAGCAGTGAGAACATCATGATAATGCCTTGAATGGTCTGGGAATTTTGCTGTGGTTCATTAGCGATATAGCCGGTAAACGCCAGAATCCAGGCGACGATTGCGCCAGCCACCGCCAGCCCCATTTTGAGCATAAAAAGGTTACCCGCGAAAGAGATACCGGTCAGGCGTTTACCGAACTTCCAGTCACCGTAGTCATCGACATCGGACATCATCGCCCACAGAATGGGGCCAGATTGAATTAAATGCAGAACGTTAATGACGATAAATAGCGCCATCAGCGGGGTCAACGATTGCGGATCGATAAACCACAGCGCCAATGACAGAAACCCGAGAATAATATTAATAATACGGAACAGCGCCAGCTTATCAAAGCGATCGGTAAGCGGTTTGGCAAGCACGCTGCCCAGCATATTACAGGCCACGCCCAGCGCCATAAAGAAGGTAATAAATCCGACAGACGCCTTCATGACATAAGTCGCATAATAAATAGTGACGCCACCGCGGATAAATGCCGGAAAAACGTTCAGGAAAGTAATAGAGATCATTAAGAGCCACTGATCGTTTTTGATAATATCCCGCAGGTCTTTCTTCAACGACTCGTTTTGCTTAACCGATACCACCCGCTCTTTAATGCTGGAAAAGCAGAACAGGAACATCAGCGTTGCCGCCCCGCCCATAATGACCATGGTCAGCTGGAAACCGGAGGCGCGGTCGCCGTTACCCAGCCAGTCGGTTAACGGCAGAATAGAGGAGGAGATAATTAATGTTGCCAGGCCATTCAGGAAAAAGCGCCATGACAGACAACCCATGCGCTCTTTTTGATTGAGGGTAATGACGCCGCCGACGGAGCAATAGGGAATATTAATCGCGGTATAAATCAGCGACATGACCAGATAAGTAACCCAGGCATAGATAATCTTTCCGTTCATGCTGAGTTCTGGGGTAGTGAACATCAGTACCGCGCCTAGACCAAACGGAAGCGCCATCCATAATAGCCATGGACGGAATTTTCCCCAGCGTGACACCGTGCGGTCGCAGATTGCCCCCATCAGCGGATCGCTAAACGCGTCAAAGATGCGAATAACGAGGAATAATGTGCCCACCACCCCGGCATTGAGGCCATAGACATCGGTATAAAACCACGTCAGATAGAGCGCCAGTACACTCCATATCATTCCTGAACCAGCGTCCCCCATCCCGTAGCCGATCTTCTCCCTCAACCCCAGCTTTTCATAAGCACTTGGCTTTTCCATTGCGGTAGCAGACATAAATATACCTATTTTTTGTTAAAAGGAGCCCATGGCGAAAATTGTCGCGCCATTTCTAAACATACATCCCTTACAGGGAAGTAATATTAATTTTTACGCTGCTCTCACGAACAATTAACCGAGAGACAATTTCGTGCATTTCAATACTGTCCGGCTGCTGTTGATGCTTCACCATCTGAAACGCGAGGTGAGCAATTTCATTTACCGGCTGTGCAACGCTGGTTATTTTTTTAGTTTGTGCCAGCAAGGTATTGTCAAAACTGGCAATCGCAACATCTTCAGGAATGGAGATGCCTTTTTCTTTTAGCCCATCGATAATATAATTTGCCGCAATATCGTTATACACTAGCAGACATGTACAGATTCGCTTCGGATCGCTGAGTTTCGCAATAATATCATCAAGAATGCTAATATGGCCTGATATCTTTTCCCCCTCTCCTTTGGCTATCCAGAACGAATTATCTTTAGCAAGTTTTAAACCATGACTCGCTATTTTTTTGGTATACGATGAAACCTTACGATTATCAACCCCTTCCTGGGCAACAAAGCCAAACGAAAGATGGCCTGTATGAATAAAATGTTCCGCAATACTTTCTGCCCCCCGGTCCTGGTTAATCGATACGGAGTTAAAGAACCGGGACACCTGGGTGACGACGGCGACCGGGATCCGGGTAATGCTTAACCATTCTGAAAGTTCGGCTTCTGCTTCTGTCGGCACCCATAGCAAACTGTCAATGCCCATCCCCACTAAGGTCAGAATAATATGTTTATCCTGCTGCGGCTGATTCTGATGCGTTTTAACGATCACCGATTTGCCGATATACCGGGCCTCTTCTTCCACCGTCGCCAGCAGTTCACAGAAATGAGGATTCACCAGGTTAGGCAAAACCACACCAATCAACCCTGAACATTTACCGCTAAGCTGAAACGAACTTTTGCTGGGGACATAGCAGAGATAATCCATCGCATCACGCACAGCCTGCCGCGTTTCCGGCACGACGCTGGGATGATTGTTGAGCACTCGCGATACGGTTGCCGTCGAGACCCCAGCTCTTTTCGCTACGTCTTTAATAGATGCCATGATGATTGAACATACCCTTTAACAATGGTGTTCACTATAAATTGTGATCTCTGCCAAGAATGTAATCCAGTTCACATGTTGCTGCGTTACATAGATCCATACTCTGGCCTCGCATTTTTATTTTACTGGCCATCGTTATTCATTTACGTTTCTTGAGAGAAATTAATGAACTCAAAAGATATCAATATTTTTAGGCAGGAAAAACAGAGGAGTGATTATATCATTACCCCTCATCACGGGGATGAGGGGGTTAGCTATTCAAGTATTAATACTTCTTTACTGAAGAAAAACAACCCATAGCCCTTTCATGTGTTTCTCATATTTAACATATCAACTTTCTTATCTTTCAGGCACATTCCTGTGCCATGAAATTTCGGAGATTAAACAATCATCGCATTATCCCGAAGCGGCTCGGTTTTCGCCTTACCCGCTAACGTAAACGCGGAGATTAAGGTGACCGTCAGGGCAATACCGCCGAGGATCATATAGGTATCCTGAAAGCCGATCCGATCGTACATATTGCCGGCGAAGGCGGAGAGGAAGATCGCCGCCACCTGCTTGGCGAACTGGAAGCCCACCAGGTAAATGGTCGCCGACAGCCGGACATCAAACACACCGGTAATGTATTTAAAGGCGCCCACCAGCAGGAACGGCACCTCCAGCGCATGGAGCATTTTCAACGCTATGACTTCCGCGGCCGTAGTGGCGAAGGAAGAGCCAATCATTCTTGCCGCCATCACCATCCCGGCGATCAGCAGGGTATTCTTCGCCCCGATGCGGTTAATAATCCACGGCGAGCTGAACATAATGATGGCGTTACATATTTCTCCCGCGGTGGTGGCGAAACCAAAGGCGCGGGTGCCCGCTTCCGGGGTCGCGAAGAACGATTTAAAAAAGGTGGCGAACTGCTGATCAAAAACGTCATACACGCAGGCCACGCCGATGACATACAGAATAAACATCCACATCTTACGCTGGCGGAACATGCGCACCGCCGTTTTTAAATCGATCGCCGGGCGATTGGCGCCGAGCGAATCCATCACCTGCGCGGACTGACTGGCCTGCGGTTTGGCGATGGCCACCAGTACCACCAGCAGCAGCGCGGCGGCCGACCCCATCCAGAACACCCATTCGGGATTAATGCTGAACAGCATTCCGGCGGTGGTCGCGCACAGCGCCCATCCCAGACAGCCAAAGGTGCGCGCCTTGCCGTATTCAAACCCGCTGTTGCGGCTTACCCGTTCGATATAGGCCTCCATCGCGCCGCCGCCTGCGGAGAATACAAAGCCGATATAGGCGCCGCCGCTCAGCGCCCCGAGCCAGATGTTGGTTTTCAGCAGCGGAGCGAAAACATAGAGGAAGAAGGGAGCAATCAGCACCAGCAGAACAGTCACGATCCACATCAGGTGTTTTTTCAGCCCCAGCTTGTCAGAGATCACCCCGAGGACCGGCTGGAAACAGATGGCGAACAGCGACAGGCTGGAGAAAACGAGGCCGGTTTCGGTTTTATTCAGGCCGATGACGTCCGACAGCCAGATCGGCAGAAACGGAAAGCAGGTGGCCATGATGAAGAAGTAGAGAAAGAAGAACAGCCCGAAAATCCAGAAGTTGGGGTTGTTTTTGTGGGTACAGACGGTCGGGTTCATTATATTTTCCTCAAGAAGGGCCGCGACGCGGCCCGATACCATCACACGCGTTGCAGGCCAATCAGAATGGCGCTTTCCGGGTCGAGGATGGGCAGCGCCAGCCCCGCCTGCTGTAGCCACTCACCGCTCACCGTCTGCGGCGTCGTCATCCATGCCGGCAGCTTCCGCATGGTGTGGCCGCCCTCGCCGGTGATCTGAATGTTCGGATGATCGAGGAGCGTCACCTGATAGCGGGCGTTCGCCTCCAGCCCCGCCAGGCGCAGCGGCGCCATCAGGGTGTAGTCCGGCATCGCCAGCTGGCTGACGAGGAAAATCGCCTGCGCTTTATCCGGGCTGACGACGCCATGGGCAAGGGTGGTAGCGTCCGGCATATCCATCCGCCACTGCACGCCGTGATGGATCACGTCGCGCCACTGCTTATGCAGAGCCGCATATTTCCGGTATCCGGCGCGCTCTTCTTCATCAGCGCTCACCGGATCCAGCTCAAGTCCCATATGACCAAACAGCGCCGTCAGGCCGCGGAAGGCGATACTGTGCTGGCGGAAAGTGGCATGACAGTGGCGATTGCCAATATGCGCGCCCATCACCTCCGGCGGGAAGAAGTAGCTCATGCCGCGCTGGATGGTGTTGCGCTCAAGGGCGTCATTATTGTCAGACGCCCAGAAGCGATGGCTGCGCTTGAGGACTTCATAATCGATCCGCCCGCCCCCGGAGGAGCAGGATTCAAATTCAATGTGCGGGAAACGGGCCACCAGCGTATCCAGCAGGCGGTAGAACTGGCGCGTTTGCGCGTCCGCGGCGGCGCGTCCCTGATGCCCAGGCTGCACCAGCTCGCGGTTCATATCCCACTTCACGTAGTCCACCGCGTGCTCGCCCAGCAGCCAGCTCATCCGCTCCAGCAGATAATCAAACGCTTCCGGAATGTTAAGATTCAGGACAAACTGATGGCGGCCGGTCAGCGGGGTATAGCCCGGCAGCGCCAGCACCCAGTCCGGGTGCGCCCGGTACAGATCGGAATCCGGGTTAATCATTTCCGGCTCCACCCAAATACCGAATTCCATCCCCAGCGATTTCACATGATCGATAACCGGCGTCAGGCCGTAGGGGTATTTTTTCTCATCAAGATACCAGTCCCCAAGCGCCGCCCAGTCGTCGTTGCGCCCTTTAAACCAGCCGTCATCGATAATAAAGCGCTCGACGCCCAGGGCCGCCGCTTCATCCGCCATGCGCATGATGTAGTCCGGGTCGTGGTCGAAATAGATCCCCTCCCAGGTGTTGAGATGCACCGGGCGCGGCTTGTTGCCCGGGAAGCGAATAATCCGTTCGCGCAGATAACGATGGAACTGCTGGCTCATGCCGTTCAGCCCGTTCGCCGAGTAGCTGGCATACAGGTACGGCGTCCACAAGGTTTCCCCTTCCGCCAGCGCCATTTCGCCCGGCAGATAGAGCGCCTCGGCCTGCAGATAGCGGCGGCCATCGGTTTTCACCTCTGCCCGCAGGCGATGGTTACCGCTCCAGGCCAGATGTACGCCCCAGACTTCACCCTGCATCTCGCTAAAGGCGCGGCTGCCGGTGATCAGGGCCGGGAAATGTTCGTGAGAGGTGCGCCCGCGGCGGTTCTCCAGCACAAAGCTGTCGTGCTCCAGCGTCAGGCGGTGAGGCTGAAACTCGCGGATCCAGCGGCCATGGAAAGCCATCACCTCGCGAGCGCGTTCGGCGACCGGCAATGTGACCGCCAGGCGATCCACCTGCCATGGGCTGGCGCGCAGATTGGTCACGCCATGGCGCACACTCAGCACGCCGCTGGCATCCAGCGCGATCTCGCTGTGCAGACGCAGGCCGGCCTGTGGATCTTCGCTGACCAGGGTCAGCGTCTGGCCCTCGTGCCGCACTTCGCTGGTGGTGAACAGCGGAGAGGCATCCAGACCCTGACGATGGCCTTCAATGCCCGGCGCACCAAACAGGCCATGGCCCAGCTCCGCCATTAAGGTCACTGGCGAATCGACATCCAGTCTGCCGTTGGCGACCGGGCGCGTCAGGCTGTCGGCATCCTGCGGTGAAAAGTGGCTTAAATGTGGCCCCCAGTAGACAATTTCGGCGAAAGGGCGAGTTTTAATGACAACATCGGCACCGGCGCTTTGCAGGTGAATCAGCGAATCAGACATCAGACATCTCCATAACAAGGAATGTCTTACTGTTGATCCGAAACGTTTCGGATGCCAACCAAAACGTTTCGGATCCGTGATCGGCTTCAGAATTACGGGTTAAAAAGGGGTCAGGTCAGGCAGTTTCGCCGGGGATGAATTCGGGCTGCCAGAGCACCTGCAGCGAGGCCAGATCCTCGCCAGCAATTAAGCGGCGGACCATATCGGCAATCTGCCGCCCCACGCCCTGGCGCGTGGACTGGATCACCGCGGCGACATCGGTCTCTATGATGCTGTCCTGCGGCAGCCCGTCATACACCACCAGGGCGACGCGGTTGTCGCCGGTTAAACGGCCCAGATGGGCGAGCGCCATGGCGGCGCCATCGCCATGGGTGTTGCAGTCGGTGATGATCGCGGTAGGCGGCTCCGGCAGACGCAGCAGCTCCAGCGTGGCCTGATAGCCGCCGCGGCGCGTCGCCGGCACGCTACGCAGCCACGCATCGGATAATCCCGCCTCGCGCAGAGCATCGAGGTAGCCGTTACGCCGTTGCAAAATAAACGCCTGATTGTTGTTCTCGCCCAACAGCGCGATACGCTGGTGGCCCTGTTGAATCAGATGGCGGGTGGCGCGGCAGGTGCCGGCATAGTTATCGAAATCAAACCAGGCGTAGGGCTGTGTCAGGCGGCTACGGCCAAGCGCCAGAAACGGAAAGCCTGAGGCCTGCAGCTGCGCCAGCCGCGGATCGTCATCCAGGGTATGGGCCACGATTAAAGCGTCGACGCGACGGCCCTGCACCATGCGCATATAGCCATGTTTATCCGACTGTTCATCATCGGCGATCAGCAACAAATCAATGTCATGGCGCGCCAGCTCATGGCTGATCTCCCCAACCATCTCGAGAAAAACGTTATTGTTGAGCGGCGCGGGGCGGACAGGGAAGACAAGACCAACGGCATCAATGGTGCCCATTTTCAGACGGCGGGCGAAAGTGTTGGGGCGATAGCCCCGGCGCTGCGCTTCAGCCTCAACCCGGGCGCGGGTCTCCTGTGACACATCGTCATAGCCGTTCAACGCCCGGCTGACGGTCGTGACGGAGATCCCAAGTTGTTTGGCAATGGCTTTCAGCGACATAAAAATCCCTGTTTTCGCATAGGAAAGCTAGTTTCCCGCAATATGGCTATGACGTCCAGCGAGCGCGCGTCCCTCGCCGACGCGATGTCAGTTTTGCTCAGCGATCAGCAGAGCCTGCGTATCCGGCTCCAGCGCCTGAAAAACATGCTCCTGATCCGCCGGGTAGCAGATATAGTCGCCCTCGCCGAGCTCTTCCGGCGCCGACGTCAGCCCTACCCGCGCCCGCCCCTGGGTGACGATAATATGTTCCACCGAGCCTGGCGGATGCGGATGCGAAATACGATCGGCACCGGGCTGGGTTAACAGTAAATAGATGTCCCGACGCGCGCCTGGCGGACAAGCGGCCAGCAAAATGGCCTGATAGTTCGCCTGCTCCGCCACCACCTTTGTCCCCTCTCCGCGGCGGATCACCTGCGTTTTGTTCATCTGCGGCTCAAGCAGGCGGGCAAACGGGATATCCAGCGCCACGCAGAGCGACCACAGCGTTTCCAGACTCGGATTGCCGTTGCCGGACTCCAGTTGCGATAGCGTGGATTTTGCGATACCCGCCCGACGCGCGACTTCCGCCAGCGAGAGACCGGTCCGCGCCCGCTCCCGCACCAGGCTTTTGGCAATAACGCTGATTGGCTGTGTCATACCCGCCCCTTTGTTTTTTATATCGAACGATTCGTTCGTCTTGAAAAACGTTCATTATGTGTTCATTATAATGGGAAATCGTTCGATATGGCTAAGTGATATGAAACAAACTCTCTCCAGTCTCAGCGGAGACACGATAAAAGCGATCGTTTTGGTCTGCCTTGCCGTCGGGGTGGTGGGTATGTCCTATGGGTCGCTGGCGGTGGCTTACGGCTTCCCCTTATGGGTGCCGCTCTTGCTTTCGGTGTCCGTGCTGGCAGGCGCTTCTGAATTCATGTTTATCGGCATTATCGCCAGCGGCGGTAGCCCACTGGCCGCCGCTGCCGCTGGCCTGTTAGTCAACGCGCGCCATATCCCGTTCGGGGTGACCGTGCGCGAACTGGTTGGTCGGCGCGCCTTAAGCTTTATCGGGTGCCACATTATGAACGACGAGAGCGTGGTCTTTGGCTTGTCGCAGCCCACCCCCGCGCAGCGTAAAGCGGCTTACTGGCTGTGCGGCGCCGGCGTCGCGCTGATCTGGCCCCTCGGCACGCTAACCGGCGCGGCCATCGGCAAACTGCTGCCAGCGCCGGAAACCATCGGGCTTGATGCGGTCTTCCCGGCGATCCTGCTGGCGCTGGTGATCCCGGCCTTTAAAAACCGCACTACGCTGATCCGCGCCGCCAGCGGCGCCGCACTGGCGCTTGCCGCCGTACCGTTTGTACCCACCGGGCTGCCGGTGCTGCTTTCGCTGTTTGGTTTACTGTCGAGGAAAAAATAATGGGCAATATGACGCTGTTTATCGCCGGTATCGCCATCCTGTCGCTGGGAACCTATCTGATGCGCCTCGGCGGCGCGAAGCTCGGCAATCGGCTGGCATTTTCCGAGCGCTCGCAGGCGCTGCTTTCCGATGCGGCGACGGTGCTGCTTTTTTCCGTCGCCCTGGCCACCACCTTCTATGAAGGGGCGCATTTCGCCGGCATGGCGCGCGTTCTGGGTGTGGCTGTCGCCGTGTTCCTCGCCTGGCGCAAGGTCCCGCTGATCGGCGTGATTATCGCCGCCGCCGTGGTGACCGCGCTGCTGCGCCTGGCGGGTATGCCTTAGGGCGGGTAAGCGTAATCCGCCAAACCGGCGTGCTTTCCAGCGATCGTGCCTTCAAGCCAGTGAATAATCGGTTTTATCTCCAGCGGATACCGCTGGTCTATCGTCAATACGGGCCCTAAAGACATGGGCTGCGCCCGCCCGGCCAGCTGGGCCAGCTCCGGCAGATACTCCTCGCCGGGGTGGCCCGGCGGCCGCGTCGCCAGCCGCGAGGCATAGCGTGCGACGGCCAGCTCCGGGGTAATATGGTTCCAGATCTCAATTACCTGCTCCACGCCCGCCTGCTGTAGCAGTCTCTGCAAGGTCTCCCGCGGCTGAAAACCGAACCAGGCGTCGATCAACCAAACCATGCTGGCAGGCGACGCGCCGACAATCGACCAAATCACCTCATACGCCGCACAGCCCAGCTGGCGATTCATCGGCCGGTCGACAGGGGCCAGGCGCGCCATAAACGGCTCTTTGATGCCGTCGATCGTCAACACTGGTAGACTAAAGGTCTCCGCCAGCAAACGGGTGATGGTGCTCTTCCCCGACGCCGGAATGCCGTTGATTAATATGGCCGTTTTGCAGCCTGGGGTCAGATGTCTGTTCATAGTAATGCGACGACCTCCTCCCGGCTGCGGGCCGTCCGCAGTTTGGCCATGGTGTCATTGTTATCCAGCAGCGCGACGATGGAACGGATGCCCTCCTCGATATGCGCATTGCTGTCCCGGGCACCAAACATAATAACAATGTCCGCCTTTTCACTGTCCGCAAACGGGATGGGCTTTTTCAGCACCACCAGGCTAAAGCAGTTGCGTCTGACGCCGCACTCGGGGCGGGCATGGGGGATGGCAATCCCTTCATCAAAAACGTAATAAGCGCCATGATTCAAGGTATTATCGATCACCGCCTGGCTATATTCCGCCGAAATAAAGCCTTTCGCCTCCAGCGGGCGGGCAGCCAACTTTATTACCCGCTGCCAGTCGGATTCCACAACGCCAACCTGAATGGCATCGGCCTCAATAAGCAGTTCTTTTATGGTCATTCTCTGTTCCTAGATATTGCGACGAATAATATTGCGTAAATTATCAATCTGCAGAAACAGCGCATCGATATCCTGCCGGTGGCTCTTACTCTTGGCATATACCGATAATGCCCGGTTGTAAGTCAACATCAATGTTTTTTGCACGTCGCTATTATCGGGCTGGCGCTGTAATTCGCCTTCCAGTCTGGCGATCTCTTCCGCCAGCTGACGGGACTGTTGATCATAATCCTGCAGCGGGTTTTGCTCTTTTTTCCACAGCGTTTTCAATGATTCAAACATAGCAAGCTCCCTCCCTGGCGGAAGACAGGGCAACAAAAGATATGTGTCGGTAAAAACGCTATTTAAATAGCGCCATTTTTTCCATTAATACGGCAGTCACTGCCTGGTTGGCGGGAATTAAAAATTTCCGTACGCTGTCATTTACTTTTCCTTTCTCGAACGTTGATTTACAGCGGTCGACCCACTGCACGTTCATTTCCGTTCCGACGTTCACTTTATTAATCCCTTCAGTGACGGCCAGCCGCATATCGTCGTCACTAACGCCTGTGCCGCCATGCAGCACCAGCGGCACGCCAGTCGCTTCGCTTATCGCCTTCAGCCGCGCATGCTGTATCTGCGCTTTACCGGTGTACAGGCCATGCACAGTGCCCACCGAGACGGCCAGCATATCGACCTGCGTCTCCTCCACAAAACGTTTCGCGTCGTCGACGGTAGTAAAACAGATATCTTCGGCAGCCACCGCTTTTCCATCCTCTGACCCGCCGATCGCCCCCAGCTCACCTTCTACCGTAATATTCCGCGGCCGGGCCATTTCCACCACAATCCGCGTGTTACCGATATTTTCCTCGAGGCTTAAGTGAGACCCGTCGTACATCACCGAAGAAAAGCCCGCATTCATTGCCGTCTCGATGGCTTTAATATCGGAGCAGTGATCGAGGTGCAGGCAGGTCGGGATATTTTCACTGTCTGCTAATGAACGCACGGCATCGACCAGTAACCGATACCCCAGATACTCTGCGGTACCGGTTGATATTTGGATCATTAATGGGCTGTGGCTGTTTTGCGCGGCTTTGAAAAAAGCCGGTAACATCTCAATACAGTGCAAGTTAAACGAGCCAATCGCTTTAAAATTTCTTTCCTGAGCGATGTTTAAAATCTCATTAAAATTATACAGACTCATGAACATTTTCCCCTTTCGGCTTAGCGGATTTACCGTTTACAAACCATGCCAGTGCGGCGACAAACACAATAAACAAGGCGACAAAGAGCCAGTTATTCTGGAAGGCGTGGCCTAATACCAGACCGGAGCTGATGACGTCAGAATCGCTGAAGGTGACGCCCGTAAAGCCGTAGCTCTCCAGCATGGGCACCAGAATAGCCGGCAGAAAAGTGATAAACAGACCGTGGATAACCCCGCCGATCATCGCCCCGCGACGTCCGCCCAGCGCATTACCAAATACCCCTGCCGTACCGCCGGCGAAAAAGTTGGTTAACAGCCCGGGGAGGATCATCGCCAGACCGAACATCGGGAAAACCAGCATGCCGATAATCGAGCCGACAGTCGTCGCCAGAAATCCGACAATCACCGCATTTGGCGCATAGGGAAACAGCACCGGGCAATCGAGAGCAGGCTTTGCATCCGGGACAATACGCATCGCGATACCGCGAAAAGCCGGCACCAGCTCATTGAGTAATAAACGCACACCGCTATAGAGGACAAAGACCCCGGCGACAAACTGAATGGACTGCATGAAGGCATACATCAGGTAATTAATGCCGCCGGAGAATTGCGCGATGTACTGCGGCCCCGCCGCAATAGCCGGGATGAGATACATCGGCACCATCACCACCGCCATGGCCAGATAGGTATCCTGCAGAAACTTAAAGTTATCAGGCAGTTCGAGATCTTCCGTGGAGCGAGAGCCTTTTCCGACAACTTTAGCGACCGCAGCCTGCACCAGATAGCCGATGGTACAGAAGTGCCCCAGGGCCACATCGTCAGACCCGGTAATGCGCCTGACCACCGGCTGAGCCAGGGCCGGCATTAAGACCGCCATCACACCGCCGAAGATACCCCCGGTTAAAATCAGCGGTACGCCAGTGAGCCCGGACTTATAGCCAATCACAGCCCCAATTGTCGCCATCCACAGCAGCGCCTGGCCGGTCAGGAAAATATATTTTAGCGGCGTCAGACGGGCGATAATAATGTTGACAGCAAAGATCACCAGCAGCGTCAGCGCCACTTCCGAACCTAATTCCCGATTCGCTAACCCGGCGATGGCGGCCACATCGGTAATATAGCCTTTCATGCCAAACCCCTGGGTGAAGATATCATTCAGGAAGGTCAGGGTGGCGACAATGATGTTTATCCCGGCCATCATAATTAAGAAACCGAGCAGCGTTTTAAATGTCCCTTCCAGGGTTTTGCCTGGCGATTTCTTTTGCAGGTTCAGGCCAAGCATGGCAATAAAAGCAATAAGGATGGATGCCTGGCCGAGTAAATCCTTAACGATAAACGCAACGAAGCTATTCATAATCAGCCACCTTCAGATGACGTTCTTTTAAGAATGCGACGATCTTGGTTTCAATCTCCTCTTTATCAGTAAGTTTATTCAATACCACGACACGTTTAATTTCTTCTTCACTGGCATCGGCGGTTAAGATGTCGGCAAAGGTTTTTTGCGTCAGAATGATATCCGATTTAAAGGCCCCAGCTTCGGAAACGGTGGTGTGTTCAATATGAGCGGGAATTTCCAGCTTCTTTAAAACTGCCTTCGCCGTCATTTCAATGGCAAAGCTTGAACCGAGGCCGCAGCCACATACGCATAAAATTTTCAGCATGGAGGGTCTCCTCAAATAATATTGAGTTGCTTGGCAAGTTTATAATGATGTCCTTCAGTATCGACCAGACGTTTTTTCATACTGACTAGATCAATCGGAATAGGTTTGTTACTGGAATTAATTATTATGGCTTTATTTTTCATACCTGACTGAATACAGCGAACCACTTCACTGGCCATAATGGTACCCTGATAAATCTCTTCACAGGTTGGATCACCGCTGCGTAAACCATAGCCGACGATCGTTTTACGGATACGGACACCTATTTGTGGTTCCAGCTGTTTAATCATGGTATCAATCGCCCCCTGAAAGCCGGGAGAGTACTCTTTGGTATAGCCTTCTGAGCAGAGGATCACGACGCTATTTTGCGTGCTCAGCTTCCGGGTAATCCGTTCCGCAAGCATGGTCAGCGGCATCTGTGCCTCCGGGATCAGGGCAATATCAGCATTACATTTAATGGCGGACTGTAACGTTAGTTCTCCACAATAGCCTCCTAATATCTCAATCATAAAAACCCGACCCGGCAGCGCTCTTCCGGTATTTCTTAAACGGGAGACTTCTTTAATAATTTGCTCACAGGCCGTGGAAAAACCAATCGTATAATCACTGCCATACACATCATTATCGATAGTCATCCCGACACCAAAGCAATTAATCTCAAATTCACTAAGGGTATTCAGAAACTGCAGGCTGCCATCCCCCCCGGCCATAATGAGCACATCAATACGCAGAGATTTAAGTTTTTTAGCAATGCTTTCATATTCACTGCGCTGCAGTTTGCGACTGGTTCGCCCCGAGGTAATGATCGGCACCGCGGTAATGGAGAAATCAACCAGATCGCGCCACGCCATATCCTGATGACTTTTCTCCAGTAGCCCTGGAATACCGCCATTAAACAGCGTGATATCGGCATTAGCCTGCCTGGCTATCTGGAATATAAAATTATTCATTCCCGAAACATCCCCGCCGCTAATAACGATGCCAATTTTCATGACGCTTCCTCGCTCATTTGCCTGACAACATTTTTCCCTGAGTACAAGCCTTCTATTTGCAATAAAGATCACATAATGCGTATTAAATTACGTCAGTGAATGGTTGACAGTAGCAGTGACATGCTTATTTCTGTGATAAACATCTCATTTAAAGAGGATGATCGCCATCGCTTTCTGTTTTTAATATCTTTATATTTCATAGCGTTAAAATATCGAGATATTCAGGCGTGCAGACCTTTCCTTTGCCGTTAATATAGGGATTTAAGAAAAGAACGGAAACGTGATTACTGCCACATTTTTTTCGTAGCAGAGGGGAATATCGGGTAATTTCGCCGATGCGGGAAGCGAAACAAAAAAAGCGCCCTAAGGCGCTCTTTCGACAGTAACTTTATGCTTATTTGTTCAGTTCCGCAGTCATATGCACGCGGTTGCCGGTAAAGGCTTCGGTAATTTTGTAAGACGAAGCGCCAGCAGCCTGCGCCTGAGCAGCGATTTTCGCTTCCGCACCATCCATCGTGGCAGCGGTGGCGGTCACGGTTTCAGCAGCGAATGAACCAAAAGAAGCGGCCAGTGCGATTACTGCGACAAAAGTTTTGATGCTTTTCATGATATAAACCCTTTCATTTAGTTGTTTAGATAAGGCGCCGTGCCTTGATGTGTTAAATAGTAGCCCGCACATCGCTAAACAAAAAGCGGAAGGATTTGCTGTCATTGTTCAAATTTATTGATCGATATTTAACCCGCAATTAAACGCTGCGGATGGGTGTAAACTGTCGCCCTGCCCGGCTTGCAAAAGCCCACCAGCGTCAGATTGCAGCGCTCGGCCACTTCCACCGCTAAGGTGGTGGCCGCCGAGACCGCGAACAGGATCTCGACGCCGCACATCGCGGCCTTCTGCACCATTTCATAGCTGGCGCGGCTGGAGACCAGCGCGGCGCCATGCTGCCAGTCCTCGCCAATTTCCGCGCGCTGGCCCAGCAGTTTATCCAGGGCGACATGCCGGCCAACGTCTTCAAAACCGCCCGCCAGCTCGCCAGTCGTCCTGACCCAGGCAGCCGCATGGGTACAGCCGGTGAGCCGGCCGACCGGTTGAAAGTCGTTAAGATGCGCCAGGGCGTGGTCGAGGTTGGCTAGATCGAACGTCTGAGTGAATGGTAGCGGCTGAACTGGCTTACCAATATCATTGAGCTGCTCGACGCCGCATACCCCGCAGCCGGTGCGCCCGGCCAGCGCGCGACGCCGGGCTTTGAGCCCCATAAAACGTCGGCTGGAGAGCTCAATCTGTACCTCAAGGCCATTGCACACCGACACCACGTCCATGCCGAAAATCTCCCGCCGATGCTCGATAATCCCTTCGGATAAGGAAAAGCCGACGGCGAATTGCTCCAGGTCTTTCGGCGTGGCCATCATCACCACATGGGAGATACCGTTGTAGACCAGCGCGACGGGAATTTCTTCGGCTAACTCGTCTGGCTGAGGGTGTTGCAGATCCTCGCGTTTCCAGAGGGAGACCTGGCGATATCCTGTGACATTCGTCACATTTTTGATTTGTTCGAGAGGCTTCTTGTTCACTTTGCTTTAACCGTATTGGAACAGGCATACACACAATGTGGTATTCTGTTTTTATCCCTTCAGGAATGAGGGAAATTAGCCCTAATTCTGAACCTTTGCGGCCTTCACCGCAAAGCAAATAACTACATGTGACAATGTCGAAACAAGGAGCGAACCATGCAGGTCAGCAGAAGGCAGTTCTTTAAGATCTGCGCTGGCGGTATGGCGGGAACCACGGCAGCAGCGCTGGGCTTTGCCCCGGCAACTGCGCTCGCGGAGACACGGCAGTACAAATTGCTGCGCACGCGAGAAACCCGTAACACCTGTACATACTGTTCTGTCGGCTGTGGGCTGTTGATGTATAGCCTCGGCGACGGCGCAAAAAACGCCAAAGCATCCATTTTCCATATCGAAGGCGATCCGGATCATCCGGTTAACCGTGGTGCGCTCTGCCCGAAAGGGGCCGGTCTGGTGGACTTTATCCATTCTGAAAGCCGCCTGAAATTCCCGGAATATCGCGCGCCAGGTTCCGATAAATGGCAGCAAATCAGCTGGGACGAAGCGTTTGATCGCATCGCCAAGCTGATGAAAGAGGACCGCGACGCCAACTTTATCGCGCAAAACGACGCCGGCACCACCGTCAACCGCTGGTTGACCACCGGGATGCTGTGCGCCTCCGCCTCCAGTAACGAAACCGGTTATTTAACGCAAAAATTCACCCGCGCCCTCGGGATGCTGGCGGTGGATAACCAGGCGCGTGTCTGACACGGACCAACGGTAGCAAGTCTTGCTCCAACATTTGGTCGCGGTGCGATGACCAACCACTGGGTGGATATTAAGAACGCCAACCTGATCGTGGTGATGGGCGGTAACGCCGCAGAAGCGCATCCGGTGGGGTTCCGCTGGGCGATGGAAGCCAAAATTCATAATGGCGCCAAGCTCATCGTTATCGATCCGCGCTTTACGCGTACGGCGTCGGTGGCTGACTTCTATACCCCAATTCGTTCCGGTACCGACATAACCTTCCTGTCGGGCGTGATCCTGTACCTGCTGAATAACGAAAAATTCAACCGCGAATACACCGAAGCCTACACCAACGCCAGCCTGATCGTGCGTGAGGACTACAGCTTCGACGACGGGCTGTTCAGCGGCTATAACGCAGAAAAACGCCAGTACGACAAAACCAGCTGGAACTATGAGCTGGATGAGAACGGCTTCGCCAAACGCGATACCACGCTGCAACATCCGCGCTGCGTCTGGAACCTGCTGAAGCAGCACGTTTCTCGTTATACCCCGGATGTAGTCGAAAACATCTGCGGTACGCCGAAGGCCGACTTCCTTAAAGTTTGCGAATACATTGCCGAAACCAGCGCGCCGGATAAGACCGCGTCGTTCCTGTATGCTCTCGGCTGGACCCAGCACTCCATCGGCGCACAGAACATCCGCACCATGGCGATGATCCAGCTGCTGCTCGGCAACATGGGGATGGCCGGCGGCGGTGTCAACGCCCTGCGCGGTCACTCCAATATCCAGGGTCTGACCGACCTCGGCCTGCTCTCCACCAGCCTGCCGGGCTACATGTCGCTGCCGAATGAAAAACAGGCCGACCTGCAGACCTACCTGACGGCTAACACGCCGAAGCCGCTGCTGAAAGACCAGGTCAACTACTGGGGCAACTATCCGAAGTTCTTCGTCTCCATGATGAAAGCCTTCTTCGGCGACAAAGCTACGGCAGAAAACAGCTGGGGCTTTGACTGGCTGCCGAAGTGGGATAAGAGCTACGACGTTCTGCAGTATTTCGAGATGATGAATCAGGGCAAAGTGAATGGCTATATTTGCCAGGGCTTTAACCCGGTCGCCTCGTTCCCGAACAAAAACAAGGTGGTGGCTTCTCTGTCGAAGCTGAAGTTCCTTGTGACCATCGACCCGTTGAACACCGAAACGTCCACCTTCTGGCAAAACCACGGTGAGTCGAACGATGTTGACCCGTCGAAAATCCAGACCGAAGTGTTCCGCCTGCCCTCCACCTGTTTCGCTGAAGAGAACGGGTCGATCGTCAACTCCGGCCGCTGGCTGCAGTGGCACTGGAAAGGCGCGGACGCCCCGGGGATCGCTGTCACCGATGGTGAAATCCTCGCCGGTATCTTCATTCGCCTGCGTAAGATGTATGCCGACGAGGGTGGCCCGGCGCCGGAGCCGGTGCTCAACATGACGTGGAACTACTCCACTCCGCACGAGCCGGCATCTGAAGAAGTGGCGATGGAAAGCAACGGTAAAGCGCTGGCGGATATCACCGACCCGGCGACCGGCGCGGTGATCGTTAAGAAAGGGCAGCAGTTGAGCTCCTTTGCCCAGCTGCGCGATGATGGCACCACCTCCAGCGGCTGCTGGATCTTCGCCGGTAGCTGGACGCCAGACGGCAACCAGATGGCGCGCCGCGATAACGCCGATCCGTCAGGCCTCGGCAACACGCTGGGTTGGGCCTGGGCCTGGCCGCTCAACCGCCGCATCCTGTATAACCGCGCCTCCGCGGACCCGCAGGGCAAACCGTGGGATCCTAAACGTCAGTTGCTGAAGTGGGACGGCGCCAAATGGGGTGGCGTGGATATTCCGGACTACAGCGCCGCCGCGCCTGGCAGCGACGTCGGTCCGTTTATCATGCAGCCGGAAGGGATGGGCCGTCTGTTCGCTATCGATAAGATGGCGGAAGGACCGTTCCCGGAACACTACGAGCCGTTTGAAACGCCGCTGGGGACTAACCCGCTGCATCCGAACGTGGTCTCTAACCCGGCCGCTCGCGTCTTCAAAGGCGATCTCGAGCAGATGGGCAAAGCGGACAAATTCCCGTACGTCGGCACCACTTACCGCCTGACCGAACACTTCCACTACTGGACCAAGCACGCGTTGCTTAACGCCATCGCGCAGCCGGAGCAGTTTGTGGAGATCGGTGAAAAACTGGCGAATAAGCTCGGCATCGGCCACGGCGATACCGTGAAAGTTTCCTCTAACCGCGGCTATATCAAAGCCAAGGCAGTGGTGACCAAGCGTATTCGCACGCTGAAAGTTGACGGTAAGGATATCGATACCATCGGCATTCCTATTCACTGGGGCTATGAGGGCGTAGCGAAAAAAGGCTTTATTGCTAATACCCTGACGCCGTTCGTCGGTGATGCAAATACGCAGACACCGGAGTTCAAAGCTTTCCTCGTGAACGTGGAAAAGGTGTAACGGAGACGACTTATGGCTTATCAATCGCAAGATATTATTCGTCGTTCCGCGACTAACGGTTTCACCCCCGCGCCTCAGGCGCGGGACCACCAGCAGGAGGTGGCGAAGCTTATCGACGTCACCACCTGTATCGGCTGCAAAGCCTGTCAGGTGGCCTGCTCCGAATGGAACGATATTCGTGATGAAGTCGGTCACAACGTCGGGGTGTATGACAACCCGGCGGACCTGACCGCCAAGTCATGGACGGTCATGCGCTTCTCGGAAGTGGAACAAAACGACAAGCTGGAATGGCTCATTCGCAAGGATGGCTGCATGCATTGCGCGGACCCGGGCTGCCTGAAGGCCTGCCCGTCAGAAGGCGCGATCATTCAGTACGCCAACGGTATCGTCGACTTCCAGTCCGAGCAGTGCATCGGCTGCGGCTACTGTATCGCCGGCTGTCCGTTCGATGTACCGCGTCTGAACCCGGAAGACAACCGCGTCTACAAATGTACCCTGTGCGTAGACCGCGTGACCGTCGGCCAGGAGCCTGCCTGCGTGAAAACCTGTCCGACCGGCGCAATCCACTTTGGCTCCAAAGAGGATATGAAAACGCTGGCCGGTGAACGCGTGGCTGAGCTGAAAACCCGCGGTTATGACAATGCGGGCCTGTACGATCCGGCCGGCGTCGGCGGCACCCACGTCATGTACGTGCTGCACCATGCCGACAAGCCGAATCTGTACCATGGCCTGCCGGAAAACCCGGAGATCAGCCAGACCGTGAAGTTCTGGAAAGGCATCTGGAAACCGCTGGCGGCCGTCGGCTTCGCCGCGACCTTCGCAGCCAGTATCTTCCACTACGTCGGCGTCGGTCCGAACCGCGCGGAAGAGGAAGAGGACAACCTGCATGAAGAGAAAGACGAGGTGCGCAAATGAAAAGACGTGACACCATCGTGCGCTACACGGCGCCGGAACGCATCAACCACTGGGTCACCGCCTTCTGCTTCGTCCTGGCGGCAGTGAGCGGGTTAGGCTTTTTCTTCCCGTCCTTTAACTGGCTGATGCATATTCTCGGTACGCCGCAGCTGGCGCGTATTCTCCACCCGTTCGTCGGGGTGGTGATGTTCGCGTCGTTTATCATCATGTTTTTCCGTTACTGGCACCACAACCTAATCAATCGGGATGATATCTTTTGGGCGAAGAATATTCGTAAGATCGTCGTCAACGAGGAGGTGGGCGATACCGGGCGCTATAACTTCGGCCAGAAATGCGTGTTCTGGGCGGCGATTATTTTGCTGGTACTGCTGCTGGTGAGCGGTGTGATCATCTGGCGTCCGTATTTTGCGCCGGCTTTCTCAATCCCGGTGATCCGATTTGCGCTGATGCTGCATTCATTTGCCGCAGTGGCGTTAATTGTGGTTATCATGGTGCATATCTACGCCGCCCTCTGGGTGAAAGGCACCATTACCGCGATGGTGGAAGGCTGGGTTACCAAAACGTGGGCGAAGAAACATCACCCGCGCTGGTACCGAGAGGTCCGCCAGAAACAGGAAAAGTCATCTGAATGAGTATTCGCATAATCCCGCAAGACGAGCTGGGTTCGAGCGAGAAACGCACGGCGGAAGCAATTCCGCCGTTACTGTTCCCCAGGCTGAAAAATCTTTATAACCGCCGCGCTGAACGCCTGCGTGAGCTGGCCGCCAACAACCCGCTGGGCGATTACCTGCGCTTTGCCGCGCTGATCGCCCATGCCCAGGAAGTGGTGCTGTACGACCATCCGCTGCAGATGGATCTGACGGCTCGCATTAAAGCGGCCAGCGAACAGGGTAAACCGCCGCTGGATATCCACGTTCTGCCGCGCGACAAGCACTGGCACAAGCTGTTGCACTCGCTGATTGCCGAGCTGAAGCCGGAAATGAGCGGCCCGGCGCTGGCGGTCATTGAGAATCTGGAAAAAGCCTCTGAGCAGGAGCTGGAGCAGATGGCCAGCGCGCTGTTTGTTTCCGACTTCGCCTCCGTCAGCAGTGATAAAGCGCCGTTCATCTGGGCCGCGTTGTCGCTCTACTGGGCGCAGATGGCCAGCCTGATCCCGGGGAAAGCGCGCGCCGAATACGGCGAACAGCGTCAGTTCTGCCCGGTATGCGGCTCGATGCCGGTCTCCAGCATCGTGCAGATCGGCACCACTCAGGGGCTGCGCTATCTGCACTGCAACCTGTGCGAAACCGAGTGGCACGTGGTGCGCGTCAAGTGCAGCAACTGTGAACAGAGCCGCGACCTGCACTACTGGTCGCTGGACAACGAGCAGGCAGCGGTGAAAGCCGAAAGCTGTGGCGACTGCGGAACCTACCTGAAGATTATGTATCAGGAGAAGGATCCGAAAGTCGAAGCCGTCGCCGACGATTTGGCGTCCCTGGTGCTCGACGCCCGTATGGAACAGGAAGGCTTCGCCAGGAGCTCAATTAACCCGTTCATGTTCCCCGGCGAAGGGGAGTAAGTTCTGCGGTGTGATTTCGGGCGGCTCTTGCCGCCCGCTTTCCTTCTTGCGACACGAGCGTAGGCAAGGATGACTACCCGAGCCACTGACTGTCATCAGAGGTCAGCCTTTGGCTGGACACACTCGTTTCAGACGAGTTTGTCGCTCACTTGTCGTCCTCCTGCCACTCGAATTATTCAGGGTGTAGTTCGTACGGCGTGACTACGCCAGGAATACCGGCAAAATCCTTCGTATTCCGCGTAATCAGTTCCAGACGATGGAGTTGCGCCGTCGCCAGAATGATGGCATCCGGCAGCTTAAGCTTATACTCCTGCCGCAGCGCAACGCTTCGCTCTGCAATATCCTGTGAGATGTTAATGATATTAAAGGTGCTTAGCGCCATTCGCGTGCGCTGCTCCTGGTGATATTTTTTAGCGCCAACCATCACCTCCATCCAGGTAATCAGACTGATCGCATTCTGCGGTGGCCAGGCCTCCAGCGCCTGTTTGGCTTCGCGACGCCCGCTAAATAAATCAATAAGAATATTGGTATCAAAAAGCGCAGATCCGGAGGTCATTACCACTCCTTGCGTAGCTGACGTTGATATTCCATGCCGTCTTCTTCGCAGTCTTGCCACAGACCCAGCGCACTGGAGATGGTATCTTTAGCTCGATCTTGTTTCTCCAGATATTGTTCAACCGCTTCACGTAACAGTTCCGCTCGCGGAATGTTACGCTGCACTTTGAGGTCATCGAGACGTTGAATGACATCGTCTGATAAATCGAGAAGAATTCTGCCCATATCCCTTTCAGCCATCATGCTCATATATACCTCAAGTATATCACCAGTGATGAAGTTATGAGCAATCTACAGCTTTTGAAATCGGAAACAAAAAGGATTTTGCCAGGTAAACGCATTTTTGCGAGCCGCTTTCCATAATGCACAAGCGACCTCAACAGGCCTGTCTTTTCGCCATAATCCAGGCTATAACACTGGATATTAAAACAGTACAAGGAACTTCATATGGCGCTGGAGAAAGGGATTGCTTCGCTGGTTGAGGCATTTATTGCGGCAGGTCGTCCGTCATCGCGCGATCAACATATTGATGATCGGAGGGCCGGCTATATCGCCAGTACAGTACTCGCCGGGGAGACGGAAACGCGAGTGCGGGTGGAGGATATCACCCTGGAGGGGATGCACTTCCGCGTCGTTTCACCGCCCACTGCCGACGGCCTGCTACCCACGCTTATCTACTACCACGGCGGCTGTTTTGTCAGCGGCGGCTTTACCACCCACGATAACCAACTCCGTCAGTTAGCCATGTTCAGCGGTTGCCGGGTGATCGCTGTACAGTACCGCCTGGCGCCGGAGCATACCTTTCCGGCGGCGCACGATGATGCAGAACGAGGTGCTACGATTATTCACCAGCACGCAAAGCAGCTTGGCGTTGATGCCTCGCGTATCACGCTGGCCGGCGACAGCGCCGGCGGGCACCTCGCCCTGGTCACGGCTCTGCGCCTGAAAGCGAAAGCGGCGTGGCATCCTGCACAACTGATTCTGATTTATCCGATGCTTGACCCCACCGCCAGCATGGCGAGCTACCTCAGCAATGGCGATGACTATGTGATTACCCGGGACACGCTACTGAGCGGCTACGAAATATACCTCGCCTCGACGCTGGCAAACCATCCGGATGCCAGTCCGCTCTGGCGCGAAGATTTTAACGGGCTGCCACCGGTGCATATTCTGACGGCGGAGTTCGATCCTTTACGCGATGAGGGCGAAGTGCTGTACCGAAGGCTGACGGAGCAAGGGGTGGAGAGTTCCTGTCAGCGTTATCTGGGGGTGATCCACGGCTTCTTTCAGCTGGGTGGCGTCAGCCACGCCGCGCGTGATGCTATGCGGGATATCGCCTGGCGTGTGGCATCGCCAGGACGATAACGGCCAGAGGGCACTTACTCTTCCTCGTTGCCGCCCTCTTCGTACGAACCAAAAGGCTTCGCCGGCAGCACGATGTAGATCCCCTCGAAAACCGCACCCTGTTTATCATCGCCAAAAAGCTCCACCTGCATTTGCACGCGGGCTTTACGCCCACGCGCCAGGCGGTCGAGGTCGCCGCTCAGCGATCCCAGGTCGGCGATGGCGCTGGGGCGGCCGCTAATGGGCTGACTGTATCGAATATGCGCATCCGCCAAAATGATGGTGCCCCCCAGATGCCGCTCGCGCAGCATCAGCCAGATAAGTCCCCATCCTGTTAAGGTAGCGAGCGAAAACAGGCTACCGGCAAACAGCGTATGGTGCGGATTCTGGTTCCCCGCTTCCGGCATGGTGGTTATAAATTTCTGCCCGGTGTACTGCTGAATGCGTACGCCCATTTTTTCACTCAGCGGGATATGCTGATACCACGCCTGCTGGAGCTGCGCGCACCAGTCGCCACGGTGCAAAATATCGTCCAGCGACGCGATCGGTTTGATCATCAGAAAATGACGGATCGGCGTGGTGGTCGGGGTAGTGATCTCCCCCTGATTGACAAAGCCAAGCTTGGCGAAAAACTCCACCGCATCTTCGCGGGCGCTACAGGTGACCCGCTTCACCCCTTCCTGACGCGCTACCGACTCCAGGGTCATCGCCATCAGCGTCCCCAGCCCTTTATCCTGTACGGAGGGATGAACGGCCATAAAGCGAATGGAGGCTTCATTTTCCGCATTGATATATAGCCGACCGATGGCGACCAGATTACCCTCTTCATCCACCACCATCTGATGATGCGCCATCGCATCCCAGGCGTCGCGTTCCGATCCTTTAGGCTGATGCAGCGGCTTACGCAGCATCTCCCAGCGGAACTGATAGTAGCTCTCTAACTCTTCTGCTGTTTGCGGTACACGAAGGTGATACATAGTCGTACTCTCTTTTGTTACCCGCAGCCTGCCCGGAAGCTGGGTCATACCTGCAACCAAAAGGTCACGGGACCATCATTGACCAAAGAAACCTGCATATCCGCAGCGAATCTTCCGGTCTGGGTGTTCATTTCCTGCTGGCGACAGCGGGCGACGAAATACTCATACAGCGCCTCGGCGCGGTCAGGGGCAGCGCCTTTCGAGAAACTCGGTCGCATCCCCCGCTCGGTATCCGCCGCCAGCGTAAATTGCGAAACCACCAGCACGCTGCCGCCCGCCTGCTGGACATTCAGGTTCATTTTCCCGTCCGCATCGCTGAAGATGCGGTAGCCCAGCACCCGTTCACAAAGGCGATTCGCCTTTTGTTCATCATCGTCTTTCTCGACGCCCAGCAGCACCAGAAGCCCCGGACCAATTTCGCCCGTCACTTCATCCTCCACGGTAACGCTTGCACGGGATACGCGTTGAATTAATGCAATCATGGTTGTTCTGTTTCTTCTGTTTTAAGTTTGCGGTATTCACCGAGAGTGACAGTAATTTCAGCGCCAAGCAAGACGATACACCAGGTCCAGTACACCCAGACGAACAAAATCGGCACCACCGAAATCACGCCATAAATTAACTGATAGGACGGAAAGGTGGTGATATAGAGGGCAAACGCTTTTTTACCTGCCTCGAACAGCAGCGCCGCCACCAGCGCCCCGATCACTGCATCGCGGTTACGCACCTGGGTGGTCGGTACAATACTGTAGAGCAGCCAGAATGCCGCCCATGAAAGGATCAGCGGGAAGAGGCGGAGTAGATTATCAATCACGCCGTCCAGATCGCTCGCCCAGCGCAGCGACAGCAGATACGAACTGATCGCCAGGCTGGCGCCTGCCAGCAACGGGCCAAGAGTCAGGATCATCCAGTAAACGGCAAAGGAGTAAACTTTGGGACGGCTGCGCGTGCTGCGCCAGATGGTGTTTAGCGCGCTGTCGATCGAGTACATCAGCAGCAGCGAGGTGACGATCAGGCCAAACGCGCCTACGGCGGTCATACGGCTGGAGTTAGCCACGAACTGTTCGATATACCCCTGAATCACATCCCCGGTCGCCGGAATAAAATTGGCGAAGATAAAATGGCGAATCTGCACGCTGACTTCGGAAAACATGGGAAAGGCCGCAAACAGCGCGAACACGACGGCTATCAGCGGCACCAGGGAAAGTAATGACACATAGGCGAGGTTCCCCGCCAGAGTCGTCATATGGTCTTCATCAATGCGCCGCCACAGCAGCTTAAGCCAAGCCAGCAGCGGCCGGGTATGGTGGTGTAATTTTTGCTGAACGGTTTTTAGCATAGCTGATTCGCGAAATAGTCAGGGATGGTCTTCTTCCCGGTCACCAGAATACTGGTGATCCCTAACCGGTTGGCCCCTGCTATATTATCGACGTTATCATCAAAAAAGACCGTATCTGCGGCGGAAAATCCCTCTTCTTCCAGTACTCGCAGATAAATTTGCGCTTCAGGCTTACGCAATCCCATCTCCTGTGACAGATAAATGCGATCGGCGGCAGCGCGCACTTCCGGGTATTCATCGGGCCAGAATGTGGTGTGAAGACGATTGGTATTGGAGAGCACCACCACCCGATGCCCCTGGGCACGAAGTTTATGCATGATGGTAATTACCTCCGGGCGCAGCGCGACAAATACCGCCTGCCAGCCGTGAGCAAACTGCTCATAGCTGAGGGACATATTCATTTCATGACACATGGCGGCGGCAAAGTCTTCATCGCTAATCTCGCCACGCTCATGCTGGTGGAAAGCCTCTCCCATGGTGAAATGCTGCTTCAGCGTCGCCAGCGGGATGCGGGTTAAATCACTCCAGGCTCCCAATACCCGGTTGAAGTCAATGTCGACAATCACATTACCTAAATCAAAGATATAGAGCATTTTTGTCTCCTTCCGCGCCGTGGAAAATTAACTTTAGCGGGAAAGGCAGGATTTGACTATTGGCGTATGATGCAGGAATGAAAAAAAGAAACCCCGCCGGAGAGGCGGGGTTTAGCGAACAACAAGAAGAAAAATTACTCTTCTTTTGCACCGCGCATTGCGCGTTTACGGTCGTTCTCAGTCAGGTGACGTTTACGGATACGGATAGACGTAGGGGTCACTTCTACCAGTTCGTCGTCATCGATGAACTCCAGAGCCTGCTCCAGGGTCATCTTAATCGGCGGAACCAGAACCGTTGCTTCGTCAGTACCGGACGCACGCATGTTGGTCAGTTTCTTACCGGTCAGGCAGTTTACCGTCAGGTCGTTAGAGCGACTGTGAATACCGATGATCTGGCCTTCGTAAACTTCAGCGCCGTGGCCGAGGAACAGCTTACCGCGATCCTGCAGACCGAACAGGGCGAACGCAACCGCTTTACCCTGACCGTTAGAGATCAGTACGCCGTTGTTACGCTGACCCACTTCGCCCGGACGAACGTCGTCGTAGTGGCTGAAGGTGGAGTACAGCAGACCGGTACCAGAAGTCATGGTCATGAACTCTGAACGGAAGCCGATCAGACCACGGCTTGGGATCACGTAGTCGAGACGTACGCGGCCTTTACCGTCTGGATTCATGTTTTTCAGGTCGCCTTTACGCTCGCCCAGCGCCTGCATGACAGAACCCTGGTGCTGCTCTTCGACGTCCAGCGTCACGTTTTCGAACGGCTCTTGTTTACGGCCATCGATTTCGCGGAAGATAACTTTCGGACGGGAAACCGCCATCTCGAAACCTTCACGACGCATGTTTTCAATCAGAACGGACAGGTGCAGTTCACCACGGCCGGAAACGCGGAACGCATCAGCGTCTTCGGTTTCTTCAACGCGCAGCGCCACGTTGTGCACCAGCTCTTTGTTCAGACGGTCCAGGATCTGGCGAGAGGTAACGAACTTACCTTCTTTACCGCAGAACGGCGAGGTGTTGACGTTGAAGAACATGGTTACGGTCGGCTCATCAACGGACAGTGCCGGCAGCGCTTCGACATTCTGCGGATCGCAGATGGTGTCGGAGATGTTCAGCTCGCCCAGACCGGTGATCGCGATGATGTCGCCAGCTTCGGCTACGTCACTCTCGATACGCTCCAGACCCAGGTGAGTCAGCACTTTACCGACTTTACCGTTACGGGTTTTGCCTTCGCTATCGATGATAGTGACCTGCTGGTTCGGCTTCACTTTACCGCGTTTGATGCGGCCGATACCGATGACGCCAACGTAGTTGTTGTAGTCCAGCTGGGAGATCTGCATCTGCAGCGGACCGTCAAGGTCAACGTCCGGCGCCGGCACGCGATCAACAATCGCCTGGTACAGCGGGGTCATGTCGTCAGCCATGTCTTCGTGGTCCAGGCCCGCGATACCGTTCAGCGCGGACGCGTAAACGATCGGGAAGTCCAGCTGTTCGTCGGTCGCATCAAGGTTAACGAACAGGTCGAAGACCTGATCGACAACCCAGTCCGGACGGGCGCCCGGGCGGTCAACTTTGTTGATGACCACGATCGGCTTCAGGCCGTGGGCAAAAGCTTTTTTGGTCACGAAGCGCGTTTGCGGCATCGGGCCATCAAAGGCATCGACCACCAGCAGCACAGAGTCAACCATGGACATAACACGCTCAACCTCACCTCCGAAGTCGGCGTGCCCTGGGGTATCAACGATGTTGATACGGTAATCATTCCATTTGATTGCGGTGTTTTTCGCGAGGATGGTAATCCCACGCTCTTTCTCCAAATCGTTGGAGTCCATCACACGTTCTTGTGCTTCAGTACGTGCGTCGAACGTACCGGATTGCTGTAGCAGCTTGTCAACCAGGGTAGTTTTACCATGGTCAACGTGCGCGATGATGGCGATATTACGCAGATTTTCGATCACAACTTTGCCTCAGGCATTAGAAATAGCGCGTTATTGTACACGTATTAAGCGAAGGACTGAACAGGATCACAAACATCCTCCGCAAACAAGTATTGCAGAGTTTCTTTGTGACCGCTTTCACGGAGCGATAAAAGGGCACCGTAACAAAAATTGCACCAAAATGGTGCTCAATGTTCACACTGAGGCACTACTTTGGTGCATTATCTCCATCATGGTGCAGTCCTTTTGCACTATGGTGCGCATGATACAGCGTTTTATAGGGCATTTAAAAGTTGGCACAGATTTCGCTTTATATTTTTTAAGGCAACAACGCCACTTTTAAGCAGTATGAAGTTTTCGTTACCACGACGACAATGACCAATCCGGGAGAGTTTAAGTATGTCCGCTGAACACGTTTTGACGATGCTGAACGAGCACGAAGTGAAGTTTGTCGATCTGCGCTTCACCGATACCAAAGGTAAAGAACAGCACGTCACGATTCCGTCTCATCAGGTAAATGCCGAATTCTTCGAAGAAGGCAAAATGTTTGATGGCTCCTCGATCGGTGGCTGGAAAGGTATCAACGAATCTGACATGGTCCTGATGCCGGACGCTTCCACCGCGGTCATTGACCCGTTCTACGAAGAACCGACCCTGATCATCCGCTGCGATATCCTCGAGCCAGGCACCCTGCAGGGCTATGACCGTGACCCGCGCTCCATCGCGAAACGCGCTGAAGAGTACCTGCGCGCCACCGGCATCGCTGACACCGTCCTGTTCGGGCCAGAACCAGAATTCTTCCTGTTCGACGACATCCGTTTTGGCGCCTCTATCTCCGGCTCCCATGTCGCGATCGATGACATCGAAGGTGCGTGGAACTCCTCCACCAAATACGAAGGCGGTAACAAAGGTCACCGTCCGGGCGTGAAAGGGGGTTACTTCCCGGTTCCGCCAGTAGACTCTTCTCAGGATATCCGTTCCACCATGTGTATGATCATGGAAGAGATGGGCCTGGTTGTTGAAGCTCACCACCACGAAGTGGCTACCGCAGGTCAGAACGAAGTGGCAACCCGCTTCAACACCATGACCAAAAAAGCGGACGAAATTCAGATTTACAAATACGTTGTTCACAACGTCGCTCACCGCTTCGGTAAAACCGCGACCTTTATGCCGAAACCAATGTTCGGCGATAACGGCTCCGGCATGCACTGCCATATGTCTCTGGCGAAAAACGGGACTAACCTGTTCTCCGGCGACAAATACGCAGGTCTGTCTGAGCAGGCGCTGTTCTACATCGGCGGCGTAATCAAACACGCTAAAGCTATCAACGCCCTGGCGAACCCGACCACCAACTCCTACAAGCGTCTGGTCCCGGGTTACGAAGCGCCGGTTATGCTGGCTTACTCTGCGCGTAACCGCTCTGCCTCCATCCGTATTCCGGTGGTGACCTCTCCGAAAGCGCGTCGTATCGAAGTGCGCTTCCCGGACCCGGCTGCCAACCCGTACCTGTGCTTTGCGGCGCTGCTGATGGCTGGCCTTGATGGTATCAAGAACAAAATCCATCCGGGCGAAGCAATGGACAAAAACCTGTATGACCTGCCGCCGGAAGAAGCGAAAGAGATCCCGCAGGTTGCAGGCTCTCTGGAAGAAGCCCTGCAGGCCCTGGATGCTGACCGCGAGTTCCTGACGGCTGGCGGCGTGTTCACCAATGACGCTATCGATGCTTACATCGCCCTGCGTCTGGAAGAGAACGACCGCGTACGCATGACTCCGCATCCGGTTGAGTTCGAACTGTACTACAGCGTCTAATTTTGCTGTAAATCCAGGGTATGTCGTGTTGTGGCGCGGGATGCCCGGGATATTTTGTTGCCGTGGAAACTTTCAGCCCATCTCAGGATGGGCTTTTTTCTCCACCAACACGCTGATCTCGCGAGCTTTTTACCGATAAAAAGCTATACTGCACTAAATTGGTGCACTCTTTTTCAGGAGACTGTCGAATGGCAACAGGCACACTGCCCGATGCTGGGCAGATCCTCAACTCTCTTATCAACAGTATCTTACTGGTCGATGATGACCTGGCGGTGCACTTTGCCAATCCTGCGGCGCAGCAGCTGCTGGCGCAAAGTTCACGCAAGCTGTTTGGCACCCCGTTACCTGAGCTGTTGAGCTATTTTTCGTTGAATATCGGGCTGATGCAGGAGAGCCTGCAGGCGGGCCAGGGGTTTACCGATAACGAAGTCACGCTGGTTATTGATGGCCGCTCGCACATCCTGTCGCTGACCGCCCAGCGGCTGCCGGAAGGCTTTATTCTGCTGGAAATGGCGCCGATGGATAACCAGCGCCGCCTGAGCCAGGAGCAGCTGCAGCACGCGCAGCAGGTCGCCGCCCGCGATCTGGTCCGCGGCCTGGCACATGAGATAAAAAATCCGTTAGGCGGCCTGCGCGGCGCGGCACAGCTGCTCAGCAAAGCCCTGCCCGACCCGGCGCTAACGGAATATACCAAAGTGATCATCGAGCAGGCTGACCGGCTGAGAAATCTGGTCGATCGCCTGCTTGGGCCACAGCATCCGGGCATGCACGTTACTGAAAGTATCCATAAAGTCGCCGAGCGGGTAGTGAAACTGGTCTCCATGGAGTTACCGGACAACGTGAAGTTAATCCGTGATTACGACCCCAGCCTACCAGAGCTGCCCCACGACCCGGATCAAATTGAACAGGTGTTGCTGAACATCGTCCGTAATGCGCTGCAGGCGCTGGGGCCGGAAGGGGGCGAAATTGTTCTCCGCACCCGCACCGCTTTCCAGCTGACGCTGCACGGGGTGCGTTATCGCCTCGCCGCACGTATTGACGTTGAAGATAATGGCCCGGGTATTCCGCCCCATCTCCAGGATACGCTGTTTTATCCGATGGTCAGCGGCCGCGAAGGCGGTACCGGCCTGGGCTTATCTATCGCCCGCAGCCTTATCGATCAGCACTCCGGCAAAATTGAATTCACCAGCTGGCCGGGTCATACCGAATTTTCGGTATACCTGCCTATTCGGAAGTAGAGGTGTTTATGCAACGAGGGATAGCCTGGATCGTTGATGACGATAGCTCCATCCGCTGGGTGCTTGAACGCGCGCTCACCGGAGCCGGCTTGAGCTGCACAACGTTCGAAAGCGGCAATGAGGTGCTAGATGCCCTCACCACCAAAACCCCGGATGTACTGCTGTCAGATATCCGTATGCCGGGAATGGATGGTCTGGCGCTGCTCAAACAGATTAAGCAGCGTCATCCAATGCTTCCGGTCATCATAATGACCGCACATTCCGATCTGGACGCTGCGGTCAGCGCTTATCAGCAAGGCGCGTTTGATTATCTGCCCAAACCTTTTGATATTGATGAAGCCGTCGCCCTGGTCGACCGGGCGATAAGCCACTATCAGGAGCAGCAACAGCCGCGAAATGCGCCAATAAGCAGCCCAACTGCCGACATCATCGGCGAAGCGCCGGCAATGCAGGATGTCTTTCGCATTATTGGCCGTTTGTCGCGATCATCCATCAGCGTGCTGATTAATGGCGAATCCGGTACCGGTAAAGAGCTCGTCGCTCACGCCCTGCATCGTCATAGCCCACGTTCAAAAGCGCCGTTTATCGCACTGAATATGGCGGCAATACCCAAAGACCTGATTGAGTCCGAGCTGTTCGGGCATGAAAAAGGGGCCTTTACCGGCGCCAATACCGTCCGCCAGGGACGCTTCGAACAGGCTGACGGCGGCACGCTATTCCTGGATGAAATTGGCGATATGCCGCTTGATGTCCAGACTCGTCTGCTGCGCGTGCTGGCGGATGGCCAGTTTTATCGCGTGGGCGGTTACGCGCCGGTGAAGGTCGATGTGCGGATCATCGCCGCCACCCACCAGAACCTGGAACAGCGCGTGCAGGAGGGGAAATTCCGTGAAGATTTGTTCCACCGCCTGAACGTGATCCGAGTGCATTTACCGCCGCTGCGCGAGCGCCGGGAAGATATTCCACGCCTGGCCCGCCATTTTCTGCAGATAGCCGCCCGCGAGCTCGGTGTTGAAGCCAAACAGTTGCATCCGGAAACGGAGACAGCGCTGACACGCCTGGCGTGGCCTGGCAACGTCCGTCAGCTGGAAAACACCTGTCGCTGGCTCACCGTCATGGCCGCCGGCCAGGAGGTACTGACGCAGGATCTGCCGAGCGAACTGTTTGAGACCACGGTTCCGGACAGCCCGACGCAGATGCAGCCCGACAGCTGGGCGACGCTGCTGGGTCAGTGGGCCGATCGGGCGTTGCGATCCGGTCATCAAAACCTGCTCTCAGAAGCGCAACCCGAAATGGAGCGCACGCTGCTGACGACCGCCCTGCGCCATACCCAGGGGCACAAGCAGGAGGCTGCGCGTCTGCTGGGATGGGGTCGTAATACCCTGACGCGTAAGCTAAAAGAGCTGGGAATGGAGTAGTGATTAACGGCATTATGAAAATTAGCCGTTCAGCGCAAAGTGCTGCTATTTTGTACTTTACTGTTCCGATGAGTTGAGTATGATCGTGCCCGGCATTAGGGGAGAGCATCATGTTTGAATCACTGGTGAGTATGATATCGAGCGGCGCCGCAGCCAGTCACACGCCACAAACGGCAGTCGCTGCCGTGTTGTGCGCTGCGCTGGTCGGGCTGTTCAGCTAATGGTTCCCCTCTCCTGCGGCCGCGGGAGAGGGGAAAACATTAAATGACCCGGGAGAACTGTTGCATCCGAGCTTTTTGCCGTAGATAGGCATCAAAGCACATGCAGATATTGCGGATCAGCAGTCGGCCTTTCGCCGTCACCTGAATGGCCTTATCATCCACAGCCACCAGCCCGTCATGCGCCAGCGGCGCCAGCAGCTTCAGGTCTTCGGCAAAATAAGACTGAAAATCCACATCCCACTGCGCCTCTACAGCCTCAATATCCAGACGGAAATTACAGATCAACGCCTTAATCACGTCGCGACGTAAACAGTCATCGCGGGTTAACGCGATCCCGCGCCATAGAGCGTCCCCTTGCTCTGCCACCTGCTGGTAGTACAGCTTCAGCTCTTTTTGGTTCTGGGCGTAGCTGTCGCCAATCATGCTGATCGCGGACACGCCCATCCCCAGCAGATCGGTATCCCCCTGGGTGGTGTAACCCTGGAAATTGCGGTGCAGTATGCCATGACGTTGCGCGACCGCTAATTCATCGTCTGGGCGAGCAAAGTGGTCCATGCCGATAAACTGATAGCCTGCCGCCGTCAGCGAGCCGATGGTCTCCTGGAGGATCTCCAGCTTCTGTTCAGCGGAGGGGAGATCGGCATCTTTAATTTTGCGCTGTGCGGCAAAGAGCGTGGGCAGATGCGCATAGTTAAACACGCTCAGGCGGTCAGGATTGAGCTCGGCGACCTTTTGCAGGGTAAAGGCGAAGCTCTCCGGCGTTTGCTTCGGCAGGCCGTAGATGAGGTCGATATTGGTTGAGGTAAAACCAATCTCCCGCGCATGGTGGAGCAAATCAAAGATGAACGCTTCGTCCTGCTCACGGTTAACCAGGCGCTGAACCTCTTTATTGAAGTCCTGCACGCCCATACTCAGGCGGTTGAAACCCTCGGTGCGTAAATGATCGAGGACATCCAGCTCGATCTCACGTGGATCGACCTCAATGGAGATCTCGGCTTCCGCGCTGAAATGGAAGTGGCTGCGCAACAGATCCATCAGGCGACTGATTTGCGCCTTATTGAGATAGGTTGGCGTGCCGCCACCCCAGTGCAGTTGCTTAACCTGGCGACTGGCAAACAGCGGCGCGCGGTGGATGATCTCCTGTTCAAGGACATCGAGATATTGATCGGCCTTATGCTGCTGGCGGGTGACTATCTTATTGCAGCCGCAGAAATAACACAGCTTATGGCAAAACGGGATATGCACGTACAGCGACAGGGGACGCTGTGGGTAACGGGCCACAGCGGCATCGAATTCCGCCGCGCCAAATTGCGGTGAAAACTCCAGCGCGGTGGGATACGAGGTATAGCGCGGCCCGGAATAGTTATATTTCTGGATCAGGGCCAGATCCCAGTCGATTATCTGCTCAGACATGCTCACTCCTTCCGATGGTGCCGCCGACGGGTACGCCGTCCCGGCCCCACCGCACCGCGGGTCATGAGCCGGTTGCGCAGCCATTTCTGACGCCGCGACAACCGTCGTAGTTTAACGAATAACCACAGCAGATAACATATAACCAGAAGGGTTATAAGCAGTACCGGGAATCCGATGGGATGCAAATGTTAGTTTCCACCCTTCAGCAGACGCATCATATCTTCCTGACGCTCTTCCTCTTCTTCATCTTCGTCATCGTAAGAGAGGCCGAGCTGCTGCATCAGCTCATCAATGCGATCCAGTTTGGCGTCCACCCAGCTCTGCTCTTCAGCATTCAGGGTGCCCCCCTCTTCCAGACGTTCCAGCAGCGCGTCCAGGCGCTCATCATTCTCCAGCAACTCCAGCTCAGCCTGCGGTGAAAGCATAGGTTTCTCGCTCTTTGGTTTATGCTGCTTGGGGGCTGGGGTGCTGCTTTCGCTCACGCCCAGCGGGATCGGTTTTTTACTGCCGACGCGCGGGTCTTGCGTCTGGCTCTGTTTTTTGCCCGCTGAAGCCGCATCGCCGCCGTTCGCGCGACTGCCTGCCGCGTGGCCACGATGTTTCTTCTGCCGTTTGCGATCGCGAGCTTCCTGATTTAACTCTTCACGCGACTTGCGGCCGGATTTGCCACGGGTGGCGGATGTCGGTTTTTTCATGGTGTGTAATCTTCAGACAGTATTATTCAGTATAGAATTGAGGCGGAATCTAGCAGAAAGCAAGCAAAGAAAAAAGGCGACAGATTACTCTGTCGCCTTTTTCCTCACTGACCACCCTTAACGGGCTTCTTCTTTCCCTGTTCGCTAACGACTTACCCTGTCTTTCCCTTAGCGTCCAACGGTCCCTGTTTCTTCCTTTTCCCTTTGAAACGTCTCCAAGACGCGCGTCATCCTGACTATCCTGTGGTCTTCGCCTCCTGGCGCTTCCTGACCCCTCGTCCTGAGTCTTAATCCTTTCAGCGTCCCCGCCGTTGTGTATTACTTTACCCTGTTGACAAAAATCGACAACCAGCCAGGCCGTTAAAAAAACATTTTCAGATTTCTCTATTTTTATAACTTGTTTTTTTTCAGTTAATTACATCTGTATCGTCTTATTTTTCTCAGGTATGTCCTATACGAAGAATAGTCAATGTCTCACAAACCATATGGTTTTTACTTACAGGAACGGCGTGCGGTAAAAACAGCCTTTTTCTGCTGTTCAGGTATAATCCCTGCCATAGCCTGTTTTAACGGAGACGACCGTCTTGACCAACTGGAATTATCAACTGACGCACTTTGTCACTAGCGCGCCAGATATCCGCCATCTTCCTGCCGATACCGGCATTGAAGTGGCGTTCGCCGGCCGCTCCAACGCGGGAAAATCCAGCGCGCTAAATACGCTGACCAACCAGAAGAGCCTGGCGCGTACCTCCAAGACTCCTGGACGTACGCAGCTGATTAACCTGTTCGAAGTCGCCGAGGGCAAACGCCTGGTTGACCTGCCCGGCTATGGTTATGCGCAAGTACCTGAAGAGATGAAGATCAAGTGGCAGCGCGCGCTGGGAGAGTACCTGGAAAAACGTCTGTGCCTGAAGGGCCTGGTGGTGCTAATGGATATTCGCCACCCGCTTAAAGATCTCGATCAGCAAATGATCGAGTGGGCGGTAGAAAGCGATATTCAGGTGCTGGTGCTGTTGACCAAAGCCGATAAGCTCGCCAGCGGCGCGCGTAAAGCGCAAGTGAATATGGTGCGTGAAGCGGTACTGGCCTTCAATGGCGATATTCAGGTTGAACCTTTCTCTTCGCTGAAAAAATCCGGCGTGGATAAGCTGCGACAGAAGCTGGATAGCTGGTTTAACGAAATCCCGCCGCAAGAAGCCGTTGAAGACGCCGAGTAACCCCCGCTTTTTCCGGATAACGGCGCGTAGCGCCCTATCCGGACGTTCATATTACGCGCTTTTAACTGCATCAAACTTTTCTTTCGCGCAATAAAAAACGCCCCGGTCATAAATGACCGGGGCGGCTAAAATATTCAGCCAAATCCGATTACGTGAAGTAAAAGGTCTGAAAGATAGAACATCTTACCTCTGTACCCTACGCGATTAACTCTACTCTTCTTTCGCTCACGGATAAAGCATTTTTTGTAGTTTTTTTTCACTATTTACATAGCAAATTCAAATGATCCTCACAAAACGCTATAAGTTATGTTGCTTACTTACAGAAAATCGCTTTGCGCTTTGTATACTTAGTGCGCTTGATCCCAGTTTTCACCACTACCGACTTCCACCAGCAGCGGCACCGCCAGCGTAGTGCTGTTTTCCATCAGTTCATGGATCTTTTTCGACACGGCATCGAGCTCATCTTTATGCACTTCAAAGACCAGTTCATCGTGAACCTGCATGATCATCCGCACGCGAGGTTGCTCCTTCCGCAGCCATTCATCAACAGCAATCATCGCCCGCTTGATAATGTCTGCCGCAGTCCCCTGCATCGGGGCGTTGATCGCCGCACGTTCCGCGCCGGCGCGACGGGCACCATTGCTGGATTTAATATCCGGCAGATAGAGTCGACGGCCATCCAGCGTTTCAACGTACCCTTGCTCTTTCGCCTGAGCGCGGGTGCGCTCCATATACTCCAGGACGCCCGGGTAACGCTCGAAATAAAGATCCATATACTTCTGTGCTTCTTTACGCGGGATGTTCAGCTGGCGGGCCAGGCCGAAGGCGCTCATGCCGTAGATCAGACCGAAGTTGATGGCTTTCGCACTGCGGCGCTGTTCGCTGCTGACGCTGTCCAGTAGTAAGCCAAACACTTCAGCCGCCGTCGCCCGGTGAATATCTTTCCCTTCAGCGAAGGCGGTCAGCAGGCCTTTATCCCGCGACAGGTGCGCCATAATACGCAGTTCGATTTGCGAGTAGTCCGCTGAGACAATGACGTAATCTTCCGGCGCGATAAACGCCTGGCGAATGCGCCGTCCTTCTTCGTTACGCACTGGAATATTTTGCAGGTTTGGATCGGTAGACGACAAACGGCCAGTGGCAGTGACCGCCTGATGATAGGAGGTATGCACGCGCCCCGTTTTAGGGTTAATCATCAGCGGCAGTTTATCGGTATAGGTCGACTTCAGTTTCGCCAGCCCGCGATACTCCAGAATCACTTTTGGCAACGGATAATCCAGCGCCAGCTCCTCCAGGACCTCTTCAGACGTGGATGGCGCACCACCCGGCGTTTTCTTCAGCGGCTTGATACCCTGTTTCTCAAACAGGATCGTTTGCAGCTGTTTAGTGGAGGAGAGATTAAACGCTTCCCCGGCAATCTCATGTGCGCGCTGCTCCAGCTCAACCAGACGCTGGGCGATCTCCTGGGAATGCGCATGCAGCACGGCAGGGTCGATTTTCACACCATTGCGCTCAACCCGAGACAGCACCGGCACCAGCGGCATTTCGATATGCTTAAAGATATTCAGCGGACCTTCATGCTGCTGCAGCTTCGGCCACATCTTCAGATGCAGCTGGAGCGTGACGTCGGCATCTTCCGCCGCGTAGCGGCCAGCCTCCTCCAGTGCAATCTGGTTAAAGGTGAGCTGGTTCTTACCTTTACCAGCGATCTCTTCAAAGGTAATGGTTTTATGCTTCAGCCAGCGGTCGGAAAGACTGTCCATATCGTGGCGGCCCGCCACGCTGTCGAGAATGTAGGATTCCAGCATGGTATCGAATGCAATCCCGCGCAGCTCAATGTCATAGTTGGCCAAAATACCGCGATCGTATTTGAGATTTTGCCCGACCTTGAGCAGCTTCTCATCCTCCAGCAGCGGTTTAAGTAACGCCAGTACGCGCTCGCGGGGGATCTGATCCGGCGCATCAAGATAATCATGCGCCACAGGGACATAGGCGGCCACGCCAGGCTCAACCGCGAATGAAAGACCGACCATATTGGCAGAGATATTATCCAGGCTGTCGGTTTCCGTATCAAAGGCAAAGAGCGGCGCTTGCTTCAGCTTATCGATCCAGGTGACCAGCGTGGCCTCATCAAGGATAGTGACGTAGTGCTCTGCTGAAAGGGCGGAGGCCGGTTCATCCTCTGCTTCTGCCTGTGCCGCTGCCGCAGGCTCTGCAGGTTTAGCGGCCGGTTTGCCGCCCTTCGCTTGCAGCCATTTCCCGGCCTCGACGTCGGTTGTCCAGCGCTTAAACTCATACTGCCTGAACAGCGCCAGCAGATCGTCAGCCGCCGGTGGCTGCACCTCCAGCTCTTCGCATGTGAGCTCCAGCTCGACGTCGGTTTTAATGGTCGCCAGCTGATAAGAGAGATAAGCCACGTCCTTGTTCTGCTCCAGCTTCGCCGCCATCGTTTTCGCGCCGCGGAAGCTCAGTGCAGCAATTTTCTCCGGTTCCGCATACAGCGTATCAAGGCCGCCAAGGCCTTGCAGCAGCGCCTGGGCGGTCTTCTCGCCCACGCCCGGCACGCCAGGAATGTTATCCGAAGAGTCGCCCATCAGTGCCAGGAAATCGATAATCAGCTCCGGCGGGACGCCATACTTGGAGACCACCTCATCCGGTCCAAGGATGGTGTTAGTCATGGTATTGATTAGGGTGATCCCCGGCGTCACCAGCTGAGCCATGTCTTTATCACCGGTGCTGATCAGCACCGGACGACCCGCCCTTTCCGCTTCCCGCGCCAGGGTGCCAATCACATCGTCGGCTTCAACACCCGGAACTGCCATTAGCGGCAGCCCCATCGCTTTCACCATCTTATGCAACGGCTCAATCTGCGCGCGCAGATCGTCCGGCATCGGCGGGCGGTGGGACTTGTAATGTTCGAACAATTCATCACGGAAGGTTTTCCCTTTCGCATCAAAGACCACGACGGCGTGAGTCGGTTGATACTGCAGGATCAAACTGCGCAGCATATTCAGTACGCCGTACATAGCCCCGGTCGGCTCCCCTGCGCTGTTAGTCAGCGGCGGAAACGCATGATACGCCCGATAAAGATAGGATGAGCCGTCAACGAGGATGAGAGGGTTTTCTGGGATCTGAACCATAATTTCCGTGCCTGTTTATCAGATTATGGGTAAAGGATGCCACAGACGGGCATGAAATCCTGAATTTTTCCCGCATTTCGCGGAAAAGATTCAACGATCGTCGCGATCGCATAAGAACTTTGCTTGTGGATAACTTTGTGCATAGTTTTACAGCGTCAGCTTTACCGCCCCTGAAAATAAATGAACAAATACTATTACTCTTTATATATCAGTTAATTAAAAACAGATCGACGATCCTGGCATCAATTTGATGACCCAATGTTCCATGTGGATAGAAGATCCTTGTTTTTTTCTGTTCTCGTAAGACCCGTCATTTGCCGCGTTTTCTGGTAAAATCAGCCCCTTGCGCAGCTTAAAGGCGCTCTTTGTCAGCCTAACTTTCTGAATAAACTAACTATGTCGAGATTACTCGCTGCGATAACACTTCCGCTGAGTATCGCCTTAACCATCTTAGTCACCATTATCTGCTCTGTACCGATCATCGTCGCCGGGCTGATTAAACTGCTGGTCCCCATTCCAGCGGTATGGCGCTCTATATCTGTTTTTTGCAATTTTATGATGTATTGCTGGTGCGAAGGGCTGGCGCTGCTGTTGCATCTCAATCCCTGGCTTAAATGGGACGTCGAGGGTCTGGAAGGCTTAAATAAAAAGAACTGGTATCTGCTGATCAGTAACCACCATAGCTGGGCAGATATCGTGGTGCTGTGCGTGCTGTTCCGCAAGCATATTCCGATGAATAAGTACTTCCTTAAACAACAGCTGGCGTGGGTACCCTTCATCGGCCTCGCCTGCTGGGCGTTGGATATGCCCTTTATGCGCCGCTATTCACGCAGTTACCTTATTAGACACCCGGAACGCCGCGGTAAAGATGTCGAAACCACCCGCCGTTCATGTGAAAAATTTCGCGCGCATCCGACGACTATCGTCAATTTTGTGGAAGGCTCGCGTTTTACCGAAGCCAAAAAGCACGAGACGCGCTCGCCTTACGATAACCTGCTACCGCCTAAAGCGGCAGGTATCGCCATGGCGTTAAACGTGCTCGGTTCGCAGTTCGATAAACTACTGAATGTCACGCTGTGCTACCCGGAGAATAATACAAAGCCGTTTTACGATATGTTAAGCGGCCGCCTGACGCGCATTGTAGTACGTATCAATCTGGTTCCTATCGGTGAAGAGCTGCACGGCGATTACGTTAACGATAAGAACTTTAAGCGCGGCTTCCAGCGCTGGCTCAATGGGCTATGGGAAGAGAAAGACCGTCAGTTGACTGACATCATGCGGGACAAAGAAAGATAGCCACTGCCAGAACAGCTAAGGTAACGCCGGTCAGTGACCGGCGTTTTTTTTATTTCTTCTCTACCAGTTGCTTCACGGTATCCGCATACTGAGCGACGAAGACATCCATATTGCTGGTGTCCATCCCCTGCGGGTTCAGCTGGTATTTACCATTAACATACATAGCCGGTACCCCCTGCAGCTGCAGATCGGCTGCCGCTTTCTCTTGCTGAGCGACCAGAGATTTCACCACGAAGCTATTCCATGCGGCATCGTAGTCTTCCCCTTTCACGCCAGCGTCGACAAACACTTTACGAATGTCAGCCACGCTCTGCACGGTCTGGGTTTTCTGCACGGCTTCGAACATCGGCGCAGTAATTTTATCTTCAACACCCAGCGCGATGGCCACCGCCCACGCCTGCGTCAGATCCTTGCCCAGAGGGCCCAGGAACTCAACGTGGTATTTGGTCATTTTGGTGCCTTCCGGCAGTTTCTGACGCACATTGTCAGAAACATGCAGCACTTCTTCAAACTGGTAGCAGTGCGGGCAGTAGAATGAGAAGAACTCGAGCACCTGCGGCTCGCCAGCAATCGGCTTATCAAGGGTGATGTACTGCTTGCCATCGGTGATCTGGGCAGCGGATGCACTAAAAGCCAGAATCATACCAGCCAGCGCCAGCCAAACTTTTTTCATGATTTACTCTCTCCTGGATATATCACATTAATACATTGGCGTTAACTGAAGAGGGGGTTCCTGTAGAACCTTCACCTGCTCAAGAAAAGTCGACGTCTGCCCCCGCCAGTAATCCTCCCCGGTTAACCAGGGGAAATTGACCGGGAAAGCGGGATCGTCCCAGCGTCTGAGCAACCACGCCAGATAATAAACCAGTCGCATAGCGCGTAAAGGTTCAATTAGCGCGATTTCATCGCTGTTAAAGGGGCTGAATTCCTCATAGGCCTCGACAATGGTCTCCAGCTGCATACGCTGTTCAGCCTTATCACCGTTGAGCAGCATCCACAGATCCTGAATCGCCGGGCCGGTTCGCGCATCGTCTAAGTCGACAAACAGTGGCCCGTCGCGCCAGAGGATATTACCCGCATGGCAGTCACCGTGCAGGCGTAACGTGTTCCCGCGGCCGTGCCATTGCTCCATGACGGCAGCAATGAGTTTATCGGTCGCCTTCAGGAAATCGGCCTTCAGGCCAGAGGGGATCAGCGTCGCCTGTTCAAACACCTGGCGCGGTTCCAGCAGGTACTCCTGGACGCCAATTTCCGGGCGGGCAGTAAAGCGCTGTTTGCGGCCCGTCTGGTGCAGGCGCCCCAGATAGCGGCCAACCCATTCCATCTGATCAAGGTTATCCGCTTCGAACTGACGACCGCCAAGGCTTGGGAAAACGGCAAAGTAGAATCCCTGATGCTGATGAAGCGTGCTGTCGTTAAAGAAGAGCGGCGCAGCAACGGGCACTTCATCTTCTACAAGCTGAAGTGCAAACTGGTGTTCTTCAAGGATCTGTTCTGCGGACCAGCGCTCAGGACGATAGAACTTTACCACATAGCGATGGCGCTCTTCGTCCTGGAACTGATAAACGCGGTTCTCATAGCTGTTTAGCGGGGTGAGACCGGAGTCCACCCGCATACCCAGATCGAATAACCCATCGATAATGGTATCCGGGCGAAGCGTCTGAAAAGTAAAAGCCTTATCGTGCATCCTGACTTCCGATAATCGTACGAATAGTTCAGGATATCATCTCATTGCACTTTACGCGGCAGCGCTTACAACCTTTTACTCTTTTATTACCCCGCGGGCGCGCAGCAGCGCGGTTTTAAAGTCCTCTTCATAATCCTTCTGAATACCGGGAATGACAGCATCTTTAGAAGAGTCACGCATCTTCAGGTGATAGATCAGAATATCGTCGGAAAGATCGCTCAGTTCGCCATCATAGCCAGCCTCTTTCGCCAGTTTCTGCAAAAATTGCATCAGATTCAGTTCAGGCTCTTTCTGCCAGGCAGGCTGGAGGAGTTCAATTACTTCATTCAGACGTTTACATTTCATGGTCATGCTCCTTACTCTTGATAGGGACAAGTTAACAGGGTCAATCCCACAATGAAAGAGGCGATATTCAGATGCAAAGCGAGGCGATAACCGGCGTCGTGCTGGCAGGCGGCAAAGCCACGCGAATGGGCGGCATTGATAAAGGATTACAGGCGCTAAATGGTCGCCCTCTCTGGCGTCACGTCGCGGAGACATTAGCCCCGCAGGTAGATGAGTTAGTCATTAGCGCCAATCGTCATCTTGAACAGTGGCGTGCCAGCGGATATCCGGTCTTTCGAGACATACAGAAGGGTTATCAGGGGCCGCTGGCCGGAATGCTTGCTGTGATGCAGCAGGTCGCGAGCCCATGGTTTGTTTTTTGCCCCTGCGACACGCCGTTCATTCCGTCCTTTTTGGTGGAGCGCTTTATCCAGCAGAGAGGGGCCGCACCGGTCGTTTGGGCCCATGACGGCGAACGGGATCATCCCGCCGTTGCATTAGTTCATCGTCAAATCATTCCGGAACTGGAGGCTTATCTGGCTCATGGAGAGCGCAGGGTGATGGTCTTTATGCGACAAGTGGGTGGGCGCCCGGTGAATTTCAGCGATGTGAAATCAGCGTTCATCAATGTAAATACGCTTGAAGATTTGCAGCAGATGCAGGAGCCATCATGACCCCATTACTGGCGATCGCCGCATGGAGCGGTACTGGAAAAACAACATTATTAAAGCGTCTTATCCCTGAGCTTTGCGTCAGAGGTCTGCGTCCCGGGCTGATAAAACATACCCATCATGATATGGACGTCGATAAACCCGGCAAAGATAGCTATGAATTACGTAAGGCGGGCGCTGCGCAGACTATTGTCGCCAGCGAACAGCGCTGGGCGTTGATGACGGAGACGCCAGAGACGCCGGAATTAGATCTCACGTGGCTTGTCAGTCGAATGGATGCCAGCAAACTGGACCTGGTTTTAGTGGAGGGGTTCAAGCATGAACCCGTGCCGAAGATCCTACTTTTTCGGCAAAACAGCGGCCATCGTGTAGAAGAGCTGATAATTGATGAACATACCATCGCCGTGGCCAGCGATATGCCCATCGCGACCTCGCTTCCGCAGTTGGATTTAAATGATATTCAACAGATCGCGACATTTATTGCGAATTGGTTAGAGAGGCATTAGCAGTTTATCGGTAGGGTTGCTTCTTAACACAGACGTTAATGAATGGCATCGGCAGACAGGGGCCTCCCCGGAGGCGGTGCAGCGCACCTTGTCCGGGCTACAGGTCGTGCAGGGCGGGTGCGAATCCGTAGCCCCGGTAAGCGCAGCGCCACCGGGGAGACATACCCACACAGCAAAAAACCCCGCACCTTTCGGGACGGGGTTCTTTTTAAAACGCAAAAACAAAAGGCCCAGTCTTTCGACTGAGCCTTTCGTTTTATTTGATGCCTGGCAGTTCCCTACTCTCACA
>NZ_KV793005.1:191974-192133 GCF_001808325.1 Klebsiella sp. HMSC16C06 | reverse complement strand
AGTTGCGACGCGCTTTAGCGCTCTGTCGCGAGGTCCCGTATAATACGTTTTCCTCATTCAGAGTCAAGCGCTTATTTTGCTTTTCTCTGTCGGCTTTCAACGTCGATTTCCGTCGTTGAATCCTCCTGACCCGGCGGCTTGTTTGCCGTTGTTCCGTGT